>NZ_VOYP01000082.1:0-5057 GCF_013420235.1 Acinetobacter sp. YH01022
AATTTTCTTAAAGAGTTCCTGAGCAAACTCATAAGCTTCAGTTTCAGTCAGGTCTTCAGTCTTAGTTAAGTCTTCATTTAAAACTGGTTCACTGGTTGCAGTAGTTACAGATTCGGTTTTTGTAGGAATAGTGTCACTTTTGACCTGTTCCTTATTCTGATTTATAGACAAAAATATAGTTGTCAAAATAGCTATTACGAACCCTAATACAATTGGTAATAGCCAACTGACTTTCCAACCCATTTTATTACTGAATAATTTGATCAATACACTAGAAAATCCTAATGTGAAAAAGAATATAATAAGTTCCAAAATTTCCCCTTTAACTAAGAATTAGATTTTAATAATGAAAGACTTTATAAAACAAAACTTAGGCCGTGTCATTAATTGGGCACTTACATTAGGTTGGGTAGGATTCGTATTTTATTTATGGCAGTACTCAGGTATTAAAAAACCTGATGAATTAAATGAAATAGGAGATTTTTTAGCAGGTGTCTTTGCTCCATTGGCTTTTTTTTGGTTGGTTAGGGGATTTTACCAGCAAGGTAAAGGGCTTGAACAAAATTCAATATCGCTAAAATTACAAGCAGACGAATTGCAAGCAAGTACTGAAGCTCTCCAGCTACAAGTTCAAGAAATGAAAGCGTCAGTGGAACAACAAAAAATAATGGCTGAATTTCAACGCTTAGAAATTGAAGAAAGACACAATTCTGTTATTCCTGTTATGAATGTAGAAGCTGCATTAAATCTAAGTAATTTGGGGTATTCTTTTCATTTTTCGATTCAGAATTTATCTGATAATGACGCTAGAAATATCATAATTGAAACAAATGTAGCAGATTGTTCAAGTAATCATTCTGAAGTTTTTCCTATTTTGCTTAAAGGAAATATACAACATGCTAGCGACTCATTTACAGATAATGAATCAAGCTTATATAAGCAAGACATTCTATTCGAAAGAATTATACACTTAAGTTATGAAAGTATTTTGGGTAAGAAATTCCATGAGGAATATCTGTTAGAAGTTGGAAAATCTATACATCCCACACATCGAAAAATAACAAGGACTAAATAAATTAATTGTAGAAAAAGGAATTTTCTAAATAATCTTCATCAAACTCGATATCCTCTTTACTAGGTAACCCAATAAACTCAATCGGCGCACTTGGATTCTTGCTGGCATAGTCAGCAAGTAAGTGGGCAATCGCACTGTCACCATGTCGTTTTAATCCATCTGCACCAGTGGATCTCTTTTGCGGAATACGTGCTACACCATTCACCAAAACAAAGGCACGGTGGTCATCCATAATGTCTTTGTCTTTTGGAATGAGGGCAATATCACCATCTTCTAACGCTGCCTTAAAGTGAGGCGTATGTTCCCGATACCAGCCTTCACTTAAATGAATCGCTTCAATCTTGTCCCCGAATGCCAGCTGCATAGCTTCAGCCAGATAACCACCGTTACCGGTGGCATCGTGTGCACCTTTGCTGAAATTTGGTAATGCTTTGGCAATGAGTTTAAACAGCTGCTCTTGCTGCTTGTACGGCATATTGGAAAGCTCAAGCACAAAAGGGCAGAGCTTGCGAGTGTCCTGGTATTCAATTAACGGCCAGAATACACAAAGGTCGGAACGACGGGCAAAGTCCAGACCGTAGAAGCTTTTAACCTTCTTAGGCAATGAGTCAATCAGTGGCTTGATCAAAGTCTCAAACAGCACTTCAATTTCAGTATGTCGTGACTCTTCAGACCATTGTTCAAAGTTCTTTGGTGCAGACCAGCGAATAATCGGAACTTCTTTCTGACGCTGTTCTAACAATGCCTGGCTTAACCAGCGGCCACCGCCTTTACTTGGAATGACATCCAGTTCTTCATCGGCTGCATCGCCATAGAAACTGTAGACATCATCCATCCATGTCTGTTCTTCATCTTTCTTATATTCAATGCCCTTACGCAAGCAAACACGTTGATATAAGCCTTGCTCTACAGCTTCTTTAAAAGTGGAGCGGAACACATAACCTTTACGTTTACCTGCCCGAATTTCCTTGATCAGCTCATTGAAAGGATTGTCTTCACCATCATGGGTGCTGATCACACGGACACAACCACCCCAGATCAGCAAAGCCATTGCTGATTTAAGAAGTTCGTCCAAGTCTTCATGGAAGGCTGCTTCATCCAGAATCACACGGCCTTGACGACCACGTAAGTTGGAAGGGCGGCTGGTCAGAGCTTCAATACGAAAGCCTGAATGAGGGAACCGGATAATGTACGTTTTAATTTCCTTATCACCATCTTCCCAGATGCCTTCTTCCATTTCATCTGCAGCGAGGTTATAGGCACGCGCCCACATGGCACAGGCCTGGATAAACTCAACCGTCATATCCTTGTTATAGCCCAGGTAATAACAGTTCTGACCACCAGCACTGCGGTCACTGGCACATTCTAAAGCGGCATCGGCAGCTTCAGCCCAGGTCAAACCAATCCGTCGAGATTTCTCAGCCACTTTGAGCGGATTTTTATTGGCAATCCATTCCTGTTGATAAGGCAGCAGTACTGCCGGTACTGAACTATCAAAATCAGGCTGTAATAAATCTAACGGTTTGTTTTCGGTCATTTTTGCACAATACCTAAAATCTGGGCACGAATAGAAGCTGCGGTTTCCGCAGACAAGCCACCTTTTTTAACGATGCTTTCAACGGCTTGAGCCGCTTTCTCGGCACGGTCACGCACGTCCAACATCCATTTTTTCTGATTCACTGAAGCCTTGGTAATTTCTGCAATACCTTTACCGCACTTGGCAATCAACGCTAAACGATCCGCAGGGTCAGCATCAGGATCATTCGATTCTTGCAGTGCAATCAGCGCATTGAAAAGCTCGGTCTGAATCAGTGATAGCACCGCTTGAGAACGGACATCGCCATCATCAGGTGCAGCATCTGCAATCAAAATCGCTGCTTGAGTACTGGCTTGCACGGCAGCAAGCTTCTGTTCAAGCTTTTGCCCATAACGGTGTACGCTAGACTTACTAATGCTATACCCGCGTTCCATCAAGATTTCAGCAATCTCGACATACCCACAAAAGCCTTTATCTTTGAACCAGGTATCTAACCAAAATTTATCATCAGGATTGAGCTGATCAATTGCAGACTGCTTTGCCATTTATGCACCTCCCCAATACTTTGTTGGGCGTGCAATCCCGGCAGGGCAATTCACGGTATATTCCACTACATCAATCCCGTTAGAATTAAGGACAGAATGCCAATGTCCATCCGGTTTCTGTTCAATATCAACCAGTTCTTTATTTTCTAAATATGCCAACTGGGCATGTAATTCATTGGCGGTGGCATCTGGATAAATAGCTTGCACAACCGTTAGAACGAGTACATCCATAGCCCCCAATGGACGCGCATTGTTTAGTGCATTCAGTAACAACCAACGCATGTTTTCCCGGCGGGCTTTTACAAGATCTGTCATGGTTTATTCATTCCTTGGCGTATTTGAACGTTCTCGATTTTTGAAGCCAGTGCGTCAAGCTTGGCTTCAATCACAGTCTGACCGCGAATGTAGTCTTCACGGGCAACATAGGTATGTGGCAAATCAATCTGAAACTTATAGAACTTGCGTTCCAGATCACGGATGTCATCCGAGTTTTGAGCAGATTGCTTAGCAACATCTTCAAGTTTGTTTTGCATCACTTGAAAGTTGTTATTCAGGTTTTCTTCAATTCGACCCCATAAAATTTTAATGGTCGTAATAACTGTGCCTATGATCGAGATCAGGATCATGATCCATTGATAAGCTTCTAATTGAATCGCCACATTTCCCCCTTAACCTACAAAGGCCTGAAGAACGTGACGGCCACTGTTCAGCATGGAAATCAACTGGTCAATAAACCAGGACACGGTAGTTCGCCAGCCAGACCAGATCTGTTTAATTTCATCTTGAGTTTCTAAGTATTCTTTAACTATGAATTCAAGCACAGCTTCCTTCTTGGCAACCCCTTTTAGAACACCCTCATTCTCAACCGCCTGCATATATTTAGCTGTTGTTTGCAACATGTCATAGACTGCTAAAGCCGTCAGTTTTGAATTGCTATAAGTTTTTTGGGTGGCAATAATCCCAGCCTCAATCGTCTCGCTGATGTGCCCGTAATTTTTCAGAACATAGTCGGCAAGGCTGATGATGGCGATTTTTGAAAAAATTACTTTTTGCATGTTTTATTCTCTTATTAAACTGTTTGATGCTTTGGATCGGATGCCGTATACCTTCAATGATGTCAAAGAGGGCATACACCAAAGAAGCCTCGATACGCTTACGAACGAAGACTTTAAGGATCATGATTTAATGCCGTGGCTTTGGTTGAGATAACGGCCAACAAAACCACAGAACGCAACCCAGGCAATCACGTAATAACGGATGTTTTCAGGCAGTACTGCAAGCAGCTCTGGTGGAATAGGCGTAACAGCAAAGAACATCACCAAGCCAAAGCACCAGTTGCTGATCCATTTCCAGCTGTCACGCCAGTTGTGGACAATGAAGCTTTTATCCACAAAACCTAATGCAGCTAAACTTTGCTGTTCCTTCTTGAAGGTTTCAAAGTTATTTTTTGAAACTTCAAGCTGACGTTCCAACTCTAGGATTTTCTGATTTTTTTCTGTATTGCGTTTGGTTGCATCATGCAATAAACGTTTTTTTTCGCTCAGTGTGAATGCCTGTTGATCCAGCTGACTTTCTAAACTTGAAATAGATAAACGCAGCTTTTGAATCTTTTCTGACTCATCTGCATTCACCAGGGCTTGCAGGTCTTTTTGGCCCTCTTCATAACCTTTGCGGTAATCAGTCTTGCCAAGAATTTCCAACTTAAATTTAATGCCTTCTTCAATACGCTGTTGGATCAAGGAATGCGGAATCTTTGATTTTTTATGAGTCATTTGTAGCTTCCCCAAGGTAGTTGAAAATGTGGACCATCTTTAAATGTTTTCCAGTCGCCACCCCATTCAATAGGAACGTTCAGTTCTTTTGCGGCTTGTTTAACGGCATCGGCAATTTTGTAATACAG
>NZ_VOYP01000083.1:0-4876 GCF_013420235.1 Acinetobacter sp. YH01022
ATGTTTACCATCGGTTGGATAATGGGAGCCGGATGAGCTGAGAGGTTCATGTCCGGTTCTGCGAGGGGCTAAGGGTGAAATTCCCTTGGTCTACTCACCCGTATATTCAAACAAATTCAGGCTGGGTCTATACCGCATTTGTTATTGATGTATTTTCACGTGCGATTGTTGGCTGGAAAGTATCAACACGTATGAATACAGACATGGTCCTGGATGCATTGGAGCAAGCATTGCATGATCGAGGCATGGCAAAGAATGTGATTCATCATTCCGATAGAGGTGTTCAATATCTTTCCATTCGCTATACCAATCGTTTAGAAGCAGCAAATTTACGAGCTTCAGTCGGTACAACGGGTGACTCATACGATAATGCTTTGGCTGAAACGGTGAATGGCTTATACAATGATTGAATATTTAAAAGCAGATTGGCAAGGTTTAGCGGATGTACAACTTGCGACACTAAACTGGGTGGATTGGTTCAATAAAGAACGTGTACACAGTGCGCTAGGTTATGTGTCACCTTTTGCTTTTGAAGCAATGTACTATGATAAGATTAACCCGTTAGGTCAGGTGGCCTAACTTAAATAAAAAACTCTCCGACAAACCCGGTACGGTTCACTTCTTCCTGCCTGTTCAATTTTCTGCCCAATTACTACAAAAAAAACCTGCATCTTGGGGAGGATGCAGGCTGAAAACTTCAAGATTATTTCTGTGGAGAAATCAATCTATACTAATATACTTGGTTTAATATGTTAAATAAATCGCATTATATATCAAATTTTAAAGACTGTATTGCCACTCTTCTTTTGGATAGATATCTTTTATTGCACTTTAGGGCTTAGCAATTGCCTTCATGAGCAGGTAAACCGCAATGGTCTAATCGCCAACTTTAAGCTTGGTGGTTACCTGAATGCTGATCCTATTTAATTTTAATGCCGGGTTTGCTGAGACAATAGATACTGCTTAAGCTCATCAATAGGCATCGGTTTGCCAAACAGATAGCCCTGGTAATGGTAACACCCCTGTTTTTCCAATACCTCGCGTTGAGCTTCGGTTTCTACCCCCTCAGCCAGTACAGAAATACCCAAAGTTTTTGCTAAGACAATAATCATTTTGGTAATTTCAGCATCATTGGCACTAATCACAATATTACGAACAAAACCTTGATCGATCTTTAATTGATCAATTGGAATTTGTTGTAAATAAGTGAGAGAAGAATAGCCTGTACCAAAATCATCCAGAGAGAACATTATCCCATAACGTTTAAGAATCGTCATTTTTTCAATAATGTCTTCTACCCGCATCACTAAGGCACTTTCGGTCAGTTCAAGCTTGAGTAAATGTGCAGGAGCCTGGGTACGTTCCAGAATATCGAGCACGTCTTGAACAAATTCATCACGGGAAAACTGGCTGGCGCTGACATTTACAGCCATGCTGAGCTGAGCAGTTTGCGGATACTTGGCCCAGTCACTCAATTGTTGACAGGCACTTTCTAATACCCAATGGCCCAGTGGAATAATAAAACCATTTTCTTCTGCAACGGGAATAAAACGCGCAGGTGAAATCATCCCTTTGGTTGGATGCTGCCAACGTAACAAGGCTTCTACGCCAGTCACCTGTTGTGCACCATTGACTTGAGGTTGGTAAAATAGCACCAGCTGATTTTTTTCTAGTGCCTGACGTAATCCGGCATCAATCTCAGCACGTTCCTGAACCTGAGATTGAATCAACGGATCAAAGAAGCGATAGGTATTCCGGCCATAATTTTTTGCTTCAGACAGCGCTATATCTGCGCGTTTAATCGGATCCTGCACATTTTCATATGCTTTTAGCCCCAACAGGCTGATCCCGATACTGGCAGAACTACGATATTCTGAGTCTGCGAAAAAGTAGGGTTGAGCCAGTGCCTGTAAAATACGTTTTGCCGTCTTTTCCGCTTGTTGAATCGTCTCGGTTTCAGATGTGCCAAGTTGATTAAGCAGCACAACAAATTCATCACTACCAAGTCGAGCAACCATGTGATTTGTTTCTACACAATTTAACAGACGAGTGGCAACTTGCTGTAATAACCGGTCTCCAGTTTCATGACCTTCGGTATCGTTTAAAGCTTTAAAATTATCCAGATCAATGCACAAAATTATGCCGAGCTGTTTTTTATTTTCTGCCTCTCTCATGCTCTGTTCAAGATGTTCCAAAAACAGGCTACGGTTGGGTAATTTGGTCAAAGAGTCATAGAATGCCAGCAGGCGTACTTTTTCTTCTGAAGCTTTATAGGCAGAAATGTCGGTAATGGACGCCACATAATGCGTGGTTTGGCCCTTCTTATCACGTACAGCGGCAATCAAGATATGCTGTGGATATAGTTCACCATTTTTGCGCTTATTCCAGATTTCACCTTGCCAGGATCCGGTTGTGTGAATATGTTTCCACATGGTGGTATAGAAGTTTTTGTCATGTATGCCGGATTGCAGGATTTTAGGCTTATGACCAATTAACTCTTGTTCGCTATAACCGGTAATTTCGGTTAAAGCACGATTGGTCCGTAAAATAAGCATATGCGGATCTGTAATTAGCATCCCAACCTGGGAGTCAAATGCCGTTGCAGCGATACGCTGGTTTTCTTCAGCTTTTTTACGTTCAGTAATATCACGTGCTGAGCAAAAAAATACATCGTCATTATCTAGATGTACCAGGACCGAACTGATTTCTACCGGATAACGCTCACCTTGTGCATTCTGGTAAAATGTTTCGAAGCGAATGCCTCCAGGCGTAGAAATCCCTCTGCTGATCAGGTCTTGCAGCTCTGTCTGATCATAGCCGCTATCCCAGTAACACAGTGTTTTGCCCAAGGCTGCCTGCCGAGTACTGCCGATCATACGGAAAAAGGAATCACTGCCTTCAAGCAGCCGACCTTGGCGATCTATGACATGTATCCCATCTTGTGCATTACGCAACAGCATCCGGCTACGACGATTGACCAATAGGTTCGCCCGGATTTGCTGCCAGAGTAACCAGGCAGCAATCGTGGTCACTACAAGGAAAAGCAAGCCCAGCAAAACGGCTTTGATCAGGTCCTCATACCATTGGGCTAGGTAGTCTGTTTCACCAAAGGCAACAACGACAAAAATAGGCATACTGCTGAGTCGACGAAAGCTCCCCATACGCGGAACATGATCGGTTGTTTGTCGTGTATAAATGGTGCCAGACTGTGCCCCGGAGTGAACCCGCTGAGACAGTTCCAGTGGTCCCCCCACAAAACCGACCTGGCCATTCGCTGTTTTGAGTATGGGGTTGCGTGCAATAATTCGCAGATCCAGGTCTTGTACCAACACCACTCCTTTGGAACCTACATCTAGTTCGGTAATCAGATCATTAAAGTAGCTGGCAGGTAATGCAGCGACAATCATGCCTGCAAAAGTTCCATCAGCCTGATTGTAGCGTCGTGCAAATAGATGAACCCAGCCTTGGCCATTGGGATCTTTAATCAGTTTAGTAACAAACAGTTGATTCGTATTTTTCTGTTGGGCCTGTTTAAAAAAACTATAGTTTGCGTAATTGGATGTCTGAGTGCCAATATCATGATCAGCGAATTGGACTTGACCTTTTGCATTGGTAATGTGTATTTGTGTAACAGAGCCGATCCAATCTTTTTCTTTCTGAATAAATAGATTAATTTCTTTATTATCTATTTGTTTTTTATTATCTAATTCTTTTTCTATATAGGTTTGTAAAGTATACAAAGACAAATCGATTTCTTGTGAACTACTGCTCACGCTTTTTTCAAGCAGTGATGTTAAATTTTCTACACCAGTCCGAGCTTCAGCTTCTGCGTGCTCACGTGCAGTGTGCAAGGTATAGGCCAATAAGCTGATCATAAAAATATTCATGATCACTACAGTAAAGACAAGAAGGATAAAAATAGATTTGTTTTTGATAGGCATATTCCCTCTGTGATCCCAATGCAGTACCCCAAAATATAATCTTTTGGGGTTAACTGAATAGATTAAAAATCATTCAAAAATTACCATAATCTAACACACAATAATATTGACTCTCTTGCTTAAATCAAAAAATACATTTTTTATAATTCCGAGCAATTTTGTATAGTAATCATCAGTGAATAAGTTCAGGACATAAACGGGGGATCTTATCTCAGGAAAGCCCGCTTAGCGTAACTTAGCTATATCTATCTTAAAGTGAAAGAGGACTCCACCCGACAGTCAGAGTGGAGGTGAATTTCACAGATTTTAACCTTGTTGGTTTTGAATGTACTTTTTAATAATATCCAAAGGCGCACCACCACACGACCCTGAAAAGTAAGATCGTGACCATAAAACAGGCTTGGCATAGCTACCACGTAAATCTAAAAATTCATTCCTCATTCTTCTGCTTGTTACAGATTTTAAATTATTCACAAATTTACTGAGTTGAACTGTCGGTGGGTATTGAATAAGCATGTGAACATGATCTGCTTCACCATTACACTCTTTTAATTCTGCATCAAATTCTTTACATATATCATATACACACTCAATAAAATATTTATGGTGTAACTCACCTAAAATTTTCTTCCTGTACTTTGTAATAAATACCAAGTGTACGTGTAAATTAAAGGATGAATTGCGGTTTTTATATATTTCTGTCATTGATCGGGTGTTTATTTGGTGATAGTGTTATACATATATTACTACATGCACACTCATTGATAAAAATCAACAAAGCATACAAATTTAGGCTTTAGCCTAATCTGGAACAGGAGCTTGTTTTAAACAAGTTGCTTGGCTCTGCACGTTTTGTTTGGAATCAGGTTTTAGCCATTTCATTTGAAATGCTTGCCAAGAATGAACGCATCACCAAGGATAACCTGGTTAAGAAA
>NZ_VOYP01000084.1:0-4864 GCF_013420235.1 Acinetobacter sp. YH01022
TTGTTCCATTTTAGAGATTTGTTTAAGATAAGATATAACTCATTGAGATGTGTCATAGTATTCGTCGTTAGAAAACAATTATTGTGACATTATTTCAATGAGTTATCTATTTTTGTCGTGTACAGAGGAATATTTTATAAGTTAATTAAATAATAAATGACAGTTTGGTTGATAAGGAGTGTGCCATGCTTATGAATAATAACCCATCCTTTAAAATGTTATTTGAACAACTTGGGCTGGCTTCTAGCCCTGCAGCTATTGAGCTTTTTATACGGACTCATCAATTACCTGCACATCAAAATCTGCATGATGCTCCATTCTGGAATAAATCCCAGCGTGAGTTTTTAATTCGCTATTTAGTGGAAGATGCAGATGAGTGGGTCATGTTGATTGATGAACTGAACCAGCAATTACATATGAATGCCACCAGACTGCAACCTGCCTGATTTTTTGTAGACAAGTGATGTTTAAAACCTGCTGAGAAGAAGGAACTTTTAAGCAGAACAGATCATAAAAAACGCCTCATTGCAGGCGTTTTTTATCGTTAAATCTGCAATTAATGAACTTTGCTTTTGACTAAATGCACAAACCAGTCATGCTCACGGAATGGGTGAAAGGCTGGATGCTCTTGTACCAGAATCAAGTCAAAATCGGCAGTTTTACTGTATTTGGTGAGCCAATGTCGCGCTAAGGCGGTTTCACTCTTGGCCGCAGAAGCATAGGCCAGGAAAAAATAAACGTCCCCATACTGGTCGTGAGTGATAGGTTTTAAGATTTGCTGGGTAATCAAGGCAAATCTTTGTTCCTTGGTAATTTCAAAATACAACATATAGGCTTTGGCTAAATGCATAGATAAGTTCATATATAAACTTAACGGCATTTCTTCAAATTCAATACGACCCTGTTCAAGCAGAACCACGGCTTCTTGCAGAAAATGAATCTGTTCCTGGCGTACGATGCTGAGTGTAACCAGTTGCATACGTAACTCAGCACGTTCTAAGGCAAGTTTTGGCGTATTCCCTTGTAAATATAATTGATCAGTTTCGCCAATACGTTGAATAATCTGTTTGGTGTTTTCCCGCATCGGTTACATCCTCATCTGTCAATGATTGCTATATGAGGATGTTTTTCCAGATTTAAAGCATCCTCTGCTGTGAATTACCAAATGGAATTGCCGCTGCGTAACCATGCGGTAATAGATAAGCGTTGATGTTTGGCTTTCAGCACTTCGTGCAATAAATCACTCTGGAATAGTGCAATGCGGTTCGGTTTTGGCGGGATAATGTGCCACTGATCATTCTTATCCTGCAAACGCAATTCACCGCCCCAATCCTCTTGCCAGTCTTCATGCAGGTAATAAACTGCCGAAATGACGCGGTCATTTTTTTGTTGGGGATTGTCGCGGTGTAAGGCATAAAACTCGCCGGCGTTATAACAGGCAAAATGGGCTTCTACTTCACGAATGCCCAGAAAAAAGGCTTGGTTCAGTTGTTCACCCAAACTTTCTAGCATTTTGACGTGCTGTTGAGCTTTTTCTAAATCTTCATTAATCCATAAAATGTGATCGCTACGAATTTTGCTGATGACCCCATTTTGAATGGCGGCTTCTCTAAACTGATTCAGATGGGAAGTGCATTCCTCAACCAAGGCATGAATATATTCTTGAGGATAAACATCATCAATAATGCTGAAGCCTTGCTGATCTAAATCTTCAATTATTTGATCAACATGGCATGACTTTGGGAAGTGAATTGCATCCATAAAGATATACTCAATAAACAGGATAGAAAAACGCTGGCGTATTCTAGAGCAAGATATCCTGCGGAACGAAACATTTTTTCATGCTAAAATATCGGTTGATATCAGGAATTAAAGAAACATGAATTACCGTCACCATTTCCATGCAGGCAACTTTGCCGATGTCATGAAGCATGTGTTATTGCTGCAACTTTTAACACGTTTAAATGCCAAAGATAAACCTTATCGCTATATCGATACGCATGGTGGGGCAGGTAAATACGATTTATCGACGTCTGCAGCACAGAAATCAGGCGAGTTTTTAAATGGTATCCACCGTTTAATCAAGCTGGACGATTCCATTACCCGCAATGCACCTGAAGGCGTAAAGCAGTATCTTAAAATTGTTCAGGATATGCGTGAAGTTTCAGGTAAAGGGGCTTATCCGGGCTCACCCTGGTTTGCTTTGGAAGGCATGCGTGAAATAGACAAAGCCACCATTTTTGAAATGCAGCCTGAGGTTTTCCAGCAGCTGCGTTTTAATATTCGTGACCGCCGAGCTGGCCTGCATGAACGTGATGCTTATGAAGGCTTGCTCGGAGTGATTCCGCCTAAAGAAAAACGTGGTCTGGTCATGATTGATCCGCCTTATGAATTGGAACGTAAAGATTTTCCACAATTGGTAGAATTACTGGCTGCTGCCTATAAAAAATGGCCTACGGGTATCTTTGCTGTCTGGTATCCAATTAAAGATCGCGCCATGATTGAACGTTTTGAAAAGAAAATGATCAAAACGGGTATTCGCCGTCAATTGGTGTGTGAAGTTTGTGTATGGCCGGATGATACGCCTGTGGGCCTGAATGGTTGTGGTTTGCTTGTGATTAATCCACCATGGAAGTTTTCTGAAGATGCAGATGAAGCTTTACAATGGTTGTTCCCGCATTTGCGTATGAGTGAAAATGGTGGACATGCCGCTGTACGCTGGTTGGTTGGTGAATAAGAGATACGTTTCAAAAGATACGGTTACAGTTAGGATCGGCAAAGAATGACAAGTATAAACAAACCTGAAAGTGAATCTTCTCCACGTGATGAGCATGGTTTTGATGGCATCACCTTTGAAGTGGAAGAAGAAGAGCATACCCACGAGGGACAAAAGGTGAAACGTCGTGGCATCTATCTGTGGCCGAATCTGATTACAACAGCCGCTTTGCTATCGGGCTTTTATTCCATTATTGCCAGTATGAATGGAGATTTTATTCAAGCCATTTATGCTATTTTTCTGGCGGCATTATTTGATGGATTGGATGGTCGGGTAGCACGTGCGATTGGTGCTCAAAGCCCGTTTGGCGAACAGTTCGACTCCTTGTCTGACTTGCTGGCTTTCGGCGTGGCACCAGCCATTTTAATGTATAGCTGGAGTCTGCATGATTTGGGGCGCATTGGATTGGCGGCCTGTTTTGTGTATACCGCTTGTGCAGCTTTCCGTCTGGCACGCTTCAACGTGCAAATTGGTGTGGTAGATAAACGCTATTTTATTGGTGTGGCAAGTCCGTTGGCGGCGGTGATCATTATTACCCTGGTCTGGGTCGCACAAGATTTCCCGCAAATTTTTGATATACGTGAATTGGGTATTCAGATCTTTAATGCGATTGCGATCATTTCAGTCGGCTTGTTGATGATTTCCAATATCAAATACTATTCATTTAAAACATTTGATCGCAAACGAGTACCATTTTTTGTGTTACCGATTGCAGTGTTTATCTTTGCTGCAATTACTTATAATATTCCTGTAGGGATTTTGGTTATTTCCATTATCTATGCACTGTCAGGTTTTGTGACCACTTTCCTTGCGAGAAAAAATACCGCCATATAAAAATGAGAACGCTATACTGAAAATAAAAAGGAGCACGATATGCAGTTGTTTCAAGATTTATTTGATCGCTCCAAACAACTCAATCAGGCTCCATTTCAGTTGCGCTTGGCCTATCATGCGCAAAAAGGTCACTATAAAATCATTCATCAAGGTTTGATGATTCCTGGTCTACCCGCACCCTTACATTACCTCAATTTCATTAGTCTGATTGGCCAGCCGAATGCAGCAATGCTGCGCAATGAAAGTGCCATTCAAACCACAGCTTTAGATACTGCCACTACCATTGCCAGTATTAGCTCGCATATGGTAGGGCAATTGAATGCTTACTCGGTGGAGAAGGACTGTCGTTTTAGCAAAGGGCATTTTCAGTTTTTAGATCGGGAAACAATTCGCGGCAGTTTTCCTCATTTTCAAATACAGCGTAAAGATAAAGAACTAAGTTTTGATTTATCAATTTGCACCAGCAATATTGTTTCCTATTTTACCCGGTTGTGTATGGGACTGGCAGATCACTGGTCTTTACTGTGTCAATGTGAAGGGCAGGTGACTTATAAGGAACAAAAGTTTGAAATTCAGCAGATGGGCTGTTTTGAATATGCTCGTTCCATTAATTTCCCTTATTTGCCTTTGGCATTTTTTACCTATCAAGTTATAAATCTGGAAAATCAGCGTCAACTGCTTTTGGCTCAGATTCGAGATTCTTTCAACGGTATTTTACAGTCACGCCTATATTTACGAGATGGAAAAACAGGCATCTCGCAAATGTTTGACCAGAACGTACGTTTTAAAGTACATCGGGTTTATCCCAAAGTAAAAACACCGAATGGGCAAAGCATGTATTTGCCACGTGAGTTTGAATGGGGTTATGAAGATAAAGATGGCACCTGCATTTCCGTACAGGCACAAAGCCGCGGAGATTTTAAATTTGGTTTGGCGGCAGGTTATGTGGGTAGTTTTAAATATCAAGTCAGAATTAATCATCATGAAGAAACAGGTGAAAGTGGCTATTGTGAATATATCGATTGCCGCTCACTGAGCTGGCAAGAAAAAAATAAACAGGAAAAAATGCGTGATGAACTAGCTAATCCTGTCCCGTTTGCGTGCAAAAAATAATAAAAAACTTCTATTTTGTATAATAAGTAAACAGTCGTGATATTTTTGTTGAGTTATTTAAAAAAAGGAGTTGCATTGGGTTTGGAATGGTGTAGAATGCACATCCATCGGCGGTGATGAAGATTAAAACTTCTGATAAAA
>NZ_VOYP01000085.1:0-4399 GCF_013420235.1 Acinetobacter sp. YH01022
TCGCCTTCCTAATTCTTACCTGACATCTCTACGATGCCTTTTCCATAACGCTCACGACCGGGACTTTTGATCCAAGCCGCTTATGGTGGTTTGCTACCTGCTCCTGCAAGCCGATAGCGAGGGGCCACACCCTCATCTCTTACGCCGCTTGCTGCGGCACACGAAAATCAGTAAACCAATTGGATGTAACAGGGATGGGATTTTTTTCCATTGCTTGGTAAATAGTACCCAAGGCAAAATCACCATACCTGGAATGAGCACACCAATTAAACCTTTGGTTAAAAAGCCTAGGGCACAGGCAACATAACCAATAAACAGAATGTACTTTTTGCCGGAAAGGGTATAGTCAGCAAAACAGAATACGGTAATTGTCATCCAGCAGGCAACCAGCAAGTCATGGTTGACGTACTGACTGCTACCAAAAAACAGCAGGCTGGTGGCCAGAATAATAACAATGATTCCTTAATTCATAGGTGGTGTGAAAATTATGTGATTTTAATCAAAAAGATACAAATTATTATGGTTGTAATTCAGGCAGCTTGCGCCTAGTATCTGGGTAGAAGTTACTCCATGTAAGCTTCCTTAGTTTTGTCCCATACACCCCTCTGTATGGGATTTTTTTTAATCAGGGGATCGTATGAGCATGCATTCAAAAGCGTATATTTTTAGACAGCAGCAATTACTGGTGGATGACCATTTTCAGTTGCCGCAGGTAGAAAGACTGCAGCACGACCTGAACCTGTCGGAAAATGGCGAGATCATTGCCCGTGATCTGAAAGAAGATGAACCGGTGCCGGAAGGTTATCAGCTGGTGCCGATCAGACAATTGGTGCAAGTCTGGAGCAGACTACAGTTTGAACAGGCCAGCCGTGCGGTACAGTTACTGGAATGGCGCCGTAATCACCGCTTTTGCAGTAAATGTGGTCACGCCACCGAGCAGCATGCCACCCAGTATGCCATGGTCTGTCCATCCTGTGGCTATAACCAATATCCGCGGGTGAATCCCTGTGTCATTACTATCATTACCCGAGGTACAGATGAAATTCTGCTGGCAAAAAATGCCCGCAACAAAACCCAGATGTACAGCCTGATTGCCGGATTTGTCGAAGTTGGAGAAACCTTGGAAGAGGCAGTACGCCGTGAAACGCTGGAAGAAGTGGGGCTGCAAATCAAAAATATTCAATATCTAGCCAGTCAGCCGTGGCCGTTTCCCAGCAATCTGATGATGGCCTTCAAGGCAGAATATCACGCAGGGGAAA
The DNA here is from genome assembly GCF_013420235.1 of Acinetobacter sp. YH01022. Lineage (NCBI taxonomy): Bacteria > Pseudomonadati > Pseudomonadota > Gammaproteobacteria > Moraxellales > Moraxellaceae > Acinetobacter > Acinetobacter sp. YH01022. The sequence goes on from NZ_VOYP01000085.1 coordinate 1,260, forward strand.
TTCAGATTCAAGAAAATGAACTCAGCGATGCGCAATTTTTCAAATTTGATCAGTTCCCTGAGATTCCGTTCAAGGGCAGTATCGCCTATGCCATGATTCAGCATGTGATGCATGGAACGCCTGTTGCAGATGACAGCAAAGAATGGCTTTGAAATTTTGAACAAATTTAGTGGCGCATTCTCGCTCTTTTAAGGGCGAGTTAAGCCACTAGAAATTTAAAATTATTATATCAATCATAAAATATATAAAATGTTAATATATAGATATTATTTAGATTTTTGGCTTTTTTTTAGCTAAAATAGTATTGGATTCAAGTATCTAAATAGTAAATTTACTGATAATTTCAGGTGTTAAATTTGAAGCATATCTAACTCAGAAACAGAAGTTAATTCTGAGCCAGTGGATGGGGTATGCGAGATTAACCACATATGGAAACTCGTTGCTTTAGCTGCGAGTAGTTCATTGACTTAAATAATCTTGAAAATTTTTCCGCTAGAAGTACTTTGGAAAAACATTTCAAAGCTGGGGCGAATATCTTCACCATCCACAGTAATATATTTGACATGGGAACAAGACTGGCTAGCACTAAAATGGCGCTCAACCGTGGCCTGAATAGAATATTTGATACCGAATTGGTCTTTTACATTTAGATTTTGTTTAAACATTAGTTTACCTTTAATAAGATTATGGCAGAGCGGCTATTCAATTAATTAAGCAATATATTATTTTTTAAATAACTTTTTGATTTAGCTTAAATAATTGATTTAAAGACGTATAAAATGTACGACCATCTAAATTTAAATCTACCTCAATTCCCGATTCCAGCAAAACTCTTTTACCCACTTCAATTTCTTTAAAACCTTGACGTGTATTCTGCATTTTATTTAAAGGAATTAAAGAAACGATAATTTCAGTACCATTTTTAGATTTTGCAATTAATTCATTAACTTTTAACAATTTGTATCCTATTTTTATGATTTTTTTTCCAATATGGAAAAACAACTTTTTCTTTAAAATTAAAAAAGCACTGAGTAGTGCTTTTTCAACTCGTATTAGTGCTTATATGGCAACAATATTGACTGCATTCGGGCCTTTTTGACCCTGAGCAATACTAAATTCAACTTGTTGGCCTTCAAATAAGGTTTTAAAACCTGAGTTGGCAATTTCGCTGAAGTGCGCAAAAACATCTGGACCTGATTCTGGTTGAATAAAACCAAAACCTTTAGTTTCATTGAACCACTTAACGGTACCTTTAACAACATTTGAGTTTGACATAATAAATCCTACTGATTTTTTAATAATTTTTAGTCATTTTAGTGACTGAATATAACTTTGAAAATAATAAATAATGAAACTTAAAATCTGAAAAAAACGAAGAATTATGAATAAAACGACGATACTTAAGAGAGATTTAATGAAACAAGACTTTTTTCTAGTTGAGTTAACTATACCCTAAAAACAGGAATAATCAAGTTTTTTTATATGTATATTTAATTATCTTATTAAAAATCTAGTTATCTGACTGATTTATATATTTTATTGTAATTATAACCAAACAAAGTTAATCTAATTGGCCGATAAATTTGACCAGTAAATGAATGCGATTATATAGTTCTGTAATAATAATATTGATGTTTTTAATTTCAGGAATGATGATTTTTTTACATATGCACAAAGCTTAAGCTTATATCAGCCTTCAAATTTGACTCTATATTAATAATTACGAGATGTCAGAAAAAATCCCCCGAACCAAGGGTAGGACTAAATTCTACTCATTTTTGGTTCATAGTAGCCCACTGATTTTCCATTCAAATATTTCAAAACAAAATATGTAAATTTGAATCTTGAAGCACTACCTTAATCTGCTATAATTTGTACATCAAACTGATGTACTTATTGGTAAAAAATATGGCTAACTTAGCAACAGAAAGAATCAATGTTCGGTCAACAGTAGATGCAAAAAATGTGATTGAACAAGCTGCGAATTTATTGGGTCTCAGTGTGAGTTCCTTTATGATCCAATCCTCATTTGAACGAGCAAAAGAATTACTTAAATCTAATCATGAGTTAAAAGTGAATAATGCTGATCGTGATATGTTAATGAACATGCTTGAAAACCCACGCCCTGCAAATGATGAGATGAAAAATTTAATGAGTTTATTGGATGAAGATTGAGGTTTTACAAGCCCATCATCAAAAAAAATCATTTAATTGTGGGCAAGATGATTTAAATAAGTTCATAAAACAATACGCATCCCAACATCAGAAATCAGGAACAAGTAAAACGTATGTAGCGATTGATGACGATGATACACAGGTGAAAGGATTTTATTGTCTATCAAGTGCCTCTATAGGATTCGATGTAGTTGATGCTGTTCTCACTAAACGATTACCTCGTTATCCACTCCCTTGTGTGGTTGTAGGTCGCTTTGCCGTTGATCAACCAATTCAGGGGCGAGGAATTGGAAAAGTGCTTTTAGCACATGCTCTTAAACAAGTTTCAAAAGTTGCTCAAATTATTGGTGTTAATTTTGTTGTCATACATGCCAAAGATCAAAAAGCGATGGAGTTTTATCAGCGTTTCGGCTTTATTTCATTAACATCAAATCCATTAACATTAATATATCCAGTGAGTGAAATACCTAATTTTAATTAAAGTAGTCTACTAGCAACAGGAGTGACTAGTAGATTAGGAACAAGAATAAGAGATTCAAGTTAATTTTAGATGGTCTAAAACATCCACAAGATCAAATTCTTATTTTTATAATTTTTCAATAATCGCTTAATATTTAATCCTTAAACGAAAGACAACCCCTTGTTGACAGAGATGGATCCGGAAATTTGAACAACTCCTATAAGTGATATTCTGCTCCTCAAATGATGTTATAAACATCAATATATGGAGTATTTTATGGCACGTAGACCAAGAAGAAATCATTCAAACGACTTTAAGGCTAAGGTAGCACTTGCTGCGATCAAAGCAGAAAAAACACTTGCTGAATTGAGTTCTGAGTTTGATGTTCATCAAAACCAAATTATTGACTGGAAAAATCAATTGATCTCAGCTTCCTCGCAAGCTTTCGATCAATCAAAAGCTCCATCAGAACCCCCCATTGATCTTAAAAAGTTACATGCAAAAA
>NZ_VOYP01000086.1:0-3816 GCF_013420235.1 Acinetobacter sp. YH01022
AAAATGTATATCGTTGGCAGAAGAAATTATTTAGACCAATGATCAAAAACTTCATTGATGACTTTATTCTCGATAAAAATCATCTGCTACCACAGAGAATCTATAAATAATAGTGCGTAAGTCCTAAATTATTAAAAAGCATTATTTTTTCTAAAATAAAATACCAGATGATGTGATGATTGCGGGTAAATATCAGAATTTAGACCAGGTTAAGCAGAGCAAAGGTGGAACCCTTGTGATTAGCGCATCCTGATATAAGTAACCCTATTATTTAGAGTGTAGTGAACGGCAGAAATAGCAGTTGCAATAGCCTGAACCGGATTAAGTTATTGATAATAATATGTCTGAGAAAATTTATAGCATGCAGGAAGCGCAATGTTAGAGAGTCTACTTAGACTTAAAAACGATCAATATTAAATGAAATATATATTTCACAAAAATGCTTCAGATGCTTATTATTTAACCCAGATTCTATCGCTGTAGTTTCTTCTTGGTATTTAGAAATGTGTTTTCTAGGCTTATCCAACCTCTGGATAAGCTTTTTTTTTGCCTAAAGTTAAGTAAATGCAGAATAAATAGAATTTATGTATCTGTTTAGCAAAATTTTATCAGGATTCTGAGCGGCCCCCCCCCCTCTAAATTACGATCTAAATAATAGGCAAAGGAATCATACTTCCAACGTTGAGGATATTACTCCCCTTTATATTACTAGTCATAACCTGAACCCTAGGCTTGGTTATAATGACAGTCCTAGCAAGTATAAGAGTCATTTTAATAAGTGCCATTTTCAGGAAAGGGGATAATGCAGCTAAAAATCGCCTTGCTAATGATAGCAGAAGGCGTCTTTTAGCCATAACATTCATTCTTTTTGTGGGCTGGAGTGGCAAAAACACGCCGAAATATACATGGAAATTGTCAATGACAAGGTATGAAAAGAAGATTAGCGTATGAATGTTTTTACTGTGTATACCGATAATTAGACTGATATAAGCGTATGGTCACGTATTGGCTGATCATGTAAAAAATATCAAGATTAAAATAAAAGGAAGGTGCCATGATGGTTGCTTTTAGCCGAACTTTACAGACCATGTTAGAAAAAGGTCAAGGTACAGCGGCACGTACTTTAGATCGATTGCCCAGTTTTGCACAAAAATCTCTAGTTAAAATTTTAAGATATCCGCATCAATATCCTGAACTTGATCCCTTGGTGCAATGTATGATGGCAGCCCAGTTAAAACGGGGCAGTAGTGGTTTGGTCAGTGAAGATATTATTCATGCCCGTAAAAGCTTTGATTTGCAAATGCAGTCCATCAAAGCCAAGCCTACACCAGTGAAACAGATTGAAGATCTACGTTTACCTTTACACAGCGGCACCATCTTTGCGCGACATTATCATCCTGCACCCACTAAAAAATTGCCTATGGTGGTGTATTTTCATGGTGGCGGCTTTGTTGTAGGCAGTCTGGATTCGCATGATGAGGTCTGCCGTTTACTGGCAGTGCATGCCAAAGTGCAGGTTTTAAGTATTGACTATCCTTTAGCACCTGAAGCGAGTCCGAATCAACTGATTCAAAGCTGTGAAGATGCCTTGGCATGGGTCTATCAAAACAGAAAACAGCTTAAAATCTTAAAAAATAGAATTTCAGTGGCGGGGGATAGCGCTGGAGGGAATATCAGCACGGTAGTTGCACAACGTACAGCTCATAAAGTGTATGCACCGCAAGCGCAATTACTGCTCTATCCGGCAGTTGATTTTAAAAGCCGTCATCCTTCATTTTATGCCTACAATGAAGGACTGGTTTTAACCGGTAAAGATGTGGATTTTGTCACCCATTATTATGCAGATACGCATCAGGTTGAACTCGATGATCCGCTGATTTCACCGACTTATGGTCAGCATGACAAATTACCACCTACCTTTGTGGTGACTGCAGGTCATGATGTATTACATGATGAAGGGGAAATTTATGCACATAAATTACGTCATCGTGGCGTAAAGGTGCATTATCAGGAATATGGCGATCAAGCGCATGGTTTTGTCAATCTCACACCTGTTTCTTATCGTGCTAAAAAGTATTTTATTGAAATCAGTAAAAACTATAGAAAGTTTTGGGATAAACACGCTTAAATTTTTTGAGCTGGGTATTCATTTATAATAAAGGTGTTTCACGTGAAACACCTTTATTTTTTCTCGATTTTAGCTTTAGGTAAGGTGAGGCTAAATTCTGGCACATAAAAGCTGTGTAAATAGCGGGCTTGAGAAAAATCGGGAAAAATGTCCTGGGTGTTTTTCCAGCTCGCCTGTTTTAATTTACTGAGTTTACCGCGAAATTGTAGTGTGAACTGATAGCGTAAACCTTGCCAGGCTTGATCGATCTTGAGCAGCCGTGCAGGTAAATGATGACTATTCACATAAAAAGTCTGGCTATGTTTATATTTCTGCAAGCACAAACTCATTTCTTGTTGCTCAAAGCAGATATTGCAATACACCACATCATCATGGATGAGCCATTCAAATTGGGCCAGCTGTTTTGGTATTCCCCAAAAATGTTGACCATTTAGCATAGAGGCTTCGGTAGAAACATAAATTTTCGGAATGCAAGACAAACGTCTTTTACTGATTAAAGGATGATCCAAGATCAGCAATTCATCATATGGGCCTACAGGAGAATCATGATAACGAACCAATATGACCTGTACCACGCGTCCAATTGGAGAAGGAGCAATATAAAAAGTCCGATGCTGCGCAATAAATTTGGGCGTTAACCAGTAATTCAAAATAAAAGCATTACCCTGTAAATGCCAAGGTGGGTAAAGGGAAAAAGTAGTTGTATTTAATTCTTCGCTCATTGTAATGCTCATTTTATATCAAAAAGAGAAGCTGTTATATTTATATTGAAAGATTAATATATAGTCATTCACAATGACCACTTAACGTAGAAGAGTAAAGAAATGTTAAAAAAGGCCTTATTTGCTATTGGTACTGCATGTATGAGTTTGCAGGTGATGGCTGCAAATACCCTGGTAGAAATGAAAACCTCAATGGGAAATATTGAAATAGAGCTATTTAATGATAAAGCGCCTATTTCAGCAAAAAACTTTGAAAGTTATGTAAAAGATAACTTTTATAATGGCACCATTTTTCACCGGGTGATTCCTGGCTTCATGATTCAGGGGGGAGGAATGGATGCCAACATGGTCGAGAAGCAGACCAAAGCCCCTATTCAAAATGAATCCTATAATGGCTTAAAGAACCTGCGTGGCACATTGGCCATGGCACGAACCAATATGCCTAATTCAGCAACCAGCCAATTTTTTATTAATACGGTAGACAATGACTTTTTAAATAGAAGTCAGATGAATGCAGGTTATGCCGTGTTTGGTAAGGTTGTGAAAGGCATGGATGTGGTCGATAAAATCACTCAAGTACCGACTGCAAACTTTGGAATGCATCAAAATGTACCAAAACAAGTGGTGAAAATTATCAGCGTGAACATTAAAGCAGCAGAGGTGAAAAATTAAGAAAAAAATAAAGCAGAAATATTTTATTCATATTTTTGCTTTAAAATTATATGTTTATATTTGAATTAGAATAAAAATGAACCAGCTTAGTGCATAAAAATACAACACTCAATAAAACAATCAGTTAAAAGCACTTGCATGGGTAAGAAATTGCCCTATAATGAGCTCATCCCGACGCGATACAGCAAACGAACTTAGCTGAACAGGTTAAGTTGTTGAATGTTTATTGCGTTATATTTTCTACTGACGAGGTAGGAAATAGATCATTAAGAGATTATGAAGAACAACTTGTGT
>NZ_VOYP01000087.1:0-3698 GCF_013420235.1 Acinetobacter sp. YH01022
AAAATCATTTGAATGATTTCTTCTTGGTCTACGTGCCATAAAATACTCCATATATTGATGTTTATAACATCATTTGGGGAGCAAAATATCACTTATAGGTGTTGTTCAAATTTCCTGATCCACCTCTAGCTGCCTGTCTGGATGAAAATGAGATAGAGATGATGCGTGAATGCATTAAACGCTGTCTGGACTGTGCAGATATGTGCAACTTATGCGCTCGATCTGAACAAAGAACCTCTGCCTTTATGCAGGAAATTTGTCAGCTCTGTGCTCAAATGTGCGATTACTGCGCCAAAGAATGCAGTAAACATGAAGCAGAACATTGCCAGCGATGTGCCGAAACTTGCCAGCAATGTGCGGTAGAATGCCGTAAAATGGCAGCCTAAATCCAAGCAAGTGATAAGCAAAATAGGAACACTTGATCTTGCGGGTTTGCACTAAGCGCTATTCTCACTCTCATCCACTGATGAGATATTTTGTCCTACAAAATAAACAAAAACCCGCAAGCATTCACTTACGGGTTTCGCATCTAAAATTCAGAAAATCTTAGAATAAACGGTTCATACCATTCAAGGTTGCTACACGGTACGCTTCCGCCATGGTCGGATAGTTAAAGGTAGTTTCAACAAAATACTTGATGGTATTGTTCGGGCTATTCATCACAGCCTGACCAATATGGATAATCTCGGCAGCGTTATTACCAAAGCAATGCACCCCTAACACTTCTAAGGTGTCACGGTGGAATAGAATTTTCAATTCACCTACGGTGTCACCGGTAATCTGTGCACGTGCTAGATGACGGAAAGATGCCTGGCCAACTTCGTAAGGAATTTTTTCTTCGGTCAATTGCTGTTCAGTCTTACCAATCGAAGAAATTTCCGGAATGGTATAAATACCTGTTGGAATATCCGTTACGGGTTTAACGTTCTCTTCACCGCTCATGTTTGAACCAGCGCAACGCCCCTGGTCATAAGCAGCAGAAGCCAGTGATGGCCAACCAATCACGTCACCGGCAGCATAGATATTTTCCACTTCAGTCTGGTACTGATCATTCACAGTGAGCTGACCACGACTGTTTGGGGTAATGCCTACATTTTCCAGACCTAAACCGTCAGTATTCCCCGAACGGCCGTTACACCACAAAATGGCATCGGCTTTAATTTTCTTGCCGCTTTGCAAATGCAACACCACATGATCATCAAATGTCTCAAGATGATCAATTTGTTCATTATGACGAATCAATACACCCTGTTCACGTAAACGGTAAGATAAGGCATCAGAAATTTCATCATCCAAATAGCTGAGCAATTTAGGCTGGGTGTTAATCAAATCAACTTTATGGTCCAGACCAATGAAAATGGATGCATATTCACAACCAATAACGCCGGCACCATAAATAATGATTTTTTGAATTGAATAATCCAGATCCAGAATTTTGTCTGAATCAAATACACGTGGATGATTGAAATCAAGCGCCGCCGGACGGTATGGACGTGAACCTGTCGCAATAACTAATTGCTGGAAAACAATTGTTTCTGTTATGCCTTCAGGGCTAAAGATCAATACGGTATTTTTATCCTGGATATAGGCACGACCATGATAAATATCAATCTTGTTACGGTCATAAAAACGCGAGTGCGTTTCCACCTGTTGCTGAATCACTTTATGGGCATTACGCAGCACCTGTTTCATGGTGAACTGTTTCCATTCGCCCACTTTCTGGAACATCGGGTCACGCTGGTAACGCAAAATGCTCGATACAGTTTGACGTAATGCTTTACTTGGAATGGTACCTACGTGTGTACAGTTACCACCTAATTGTTCACGCATATCAACAATTGCAACACGCTTGCCTGATTTAGCAAGTTTCATTGCCGCGCCTTCACCCGCAGGGCCTGAGCCGAGAACTACCGCATCGTATTTAACGAAAGTTCCACTAACGACCTCTTTTTTACGTGGCATTCAACGCTCCTATCTTCAATATTGGTCTATCTTGGCTATATTATGACGTAAATACTCGCAATTTTCTGTATTTACCTCACATATATTAAGTGATGACTACATTTATTAAATGAATATCCTTTTTACCCCATTTAGATTCAAGTCCGTTATAATGAGAGACCTAATATATCTAGTATCTCCCCCGTCAAAAAACAGTGGAAAAGTTGAATATGTCTGAAAACCGTAAACCTGAACAGGGTGTCAAACTTCGTGGCGCAGAGAAAGTCGCTCGTATTCCTGTAAAAGTTGTACCTACGGTTGAAACGCCACGCAAGCCGGACTGGATCCGGGTAAAAATGGCGGCTCCTGAAGAAGTTCAACGTATTAAAACCACGCTGCGTGAGCAAAAATTACATACGGTGTGTGAAGAAGCCGCTTGCCCGAATCTGCCAGAATGTTTTGGTGGCGGTACCGCAACCTTTATGATTATGGGTGATATCTGTACCCGTCGCTGTCCTTTCTGCGACGTGGCACATGGTCGTCCAAATGCCCTTGACCCTGACGAACCGCGTCATATGGCCGAAACCATTGCCAATCTGGGTTTAAAATATGCGGTTATTACTTCGGTTGACCGTGATGACCTTCGAGATGGCGGTGCACAGCATTTTGTAGACTGTATTAAAGAAGCCCGCAGTTTAAGCCCGAATACCTTATTAGAAATTCTGGTACCGGATTTCCGTGGTCGTATGGACATAGCGCTTCGCATCATGACCGAGTGCCCACCGGACGTATTCAACCACAATATTGAAACCGTGCCGCGCCTGTATAAAGCGATGCGTCCAGGTTCAGATTATCAGCATTCTTTAAACTTACTGAAAATGTTTAAGGAATACTGCCCGGACGTTCCAACCAAATGTGGCTTGATGGTCGGTATTGGTGAAACTGAAGAAGAAGTGATTGCATTGCTGGATGACTTAAAAGCACACGATGTCGATTACGTGACTATTGGTCAATACTTACAGCCTTCTAAAGAGCATGCACCGATTGACCGTTTCGTGACTCCAGAAGAATTTGAACGCTATACCGCCCACGGTCAGAAACTTGGATTCAAGAATATCTGGGCAGCCCCTATGGTTCGTTCAAGTTACTTTGCCGACCGTCAGTATTATGGTGAACCAGTTCCTTCGGTACGTCGCAAAACTGATCCTGCAAAAAAAATTGCGGTGCAGACCATTGAAGCTTAATTGAAGATCAGCCTGAAACTAGGCTGATCAATAAATGCCTATCTAAATTTATTAGGGCGTGTCCTCATTTGGCCTTGCACCAAATAAATATGCAGGCTATACGGATCATAGATTTATAATTGCGTGCTAGTTTATCAAATCGAGTGCAATAGCACGGAAATGTTTTAATCTCGCAAAAGCATTTTCAACTAAATGTCTTAATTTATAGGACTTACGCACTATTACTTATAGATTCTCTGTGGTAGCAGATGATTTTTATCGAGAATAAAGTCATCAATGAAGTTTTTGATCATTGGTCTAAATAATTTCTTCTGCCAACGATATATATTTTCAAAGATCCGCTCAAACTGGTTCTTTTGTATCTCAACGTAGGCCATCAAGGCTGCAAAAATATGATTCAAAATCAGTTTAGATCGTCTTACTTGAAACTTTTCAATATGACAAACCTGTTTAATCACCCGGTGATATTGCTCTATTTTCCAATGACTTGAATGTAATTCATGAAAACCTTCA
>NZ_VOYP01000088.1:0-3146 GCF_013420235.1 Acinetobacter sp. YH01022
AAAACATTTAGAATATTAAGTGAACGCTATCGAAATAGACGGAAAAGATTCGGTTTACGCATTAACTTAATCGCTGCACTGGTAAACCGGATAAATTTTCAATAATGACTTTCGCAAGAGATCTATTATATTATAAATATATAAACTATATTGATATCTACTTCAAAAGGATATTATGAAAACCCCAAACCAGCTAATAGCTGAAACTAAAAATAAGGTTATTGAAATAAAAGTCGAGAAGCTCTACGAGAAATATTTAGAATATCCTGACTTAATTTTAATAGACGTTCGTGAACCTGAAGAATACAAAACTGTAGCTATTGATCGAGCTGTAAATTTTCCACGAGGGATGCTGGAAATGAAAATAGCCCAACATCCCCTAGTGAATCACCATTGCGAAATTGAACATTCTTTACAGGAACTATCAGAAAAAGATATTTATTTAATCTGTGGTACAGGAGCTCGTTCAGCTCTATCAATTCAAGCACTTCAAAATATGGGATTTGAAAAACTTTATTCTGTAGAAGGTGGTATGCAAGCTTGGATTGATGCAGGTTATCCAACCATTTCTTATTTAAATTAATTCCCCCCCTAAGGAGACTGTAAATGTCTAACCTAGATGAAGTTGTAACATTTCCACAATTAAATAAGCCAGCACCAAATTTCAATGCCAAAACTACTCATGGTATGAAAAGTTTAGAAGATTACAAGGGAAAATGGTTAGTTCTTTTCTCACATCCAGCTGACTTTACACCTGTTTGTACTACTGAATTTATGGGTTTTGCAACTCGCGCTGAGCAATTCGCTGAACTGAACTGTGAACTATTAGGTTTATCAATTGATAGTGTACATTCACATATTGCTTGGGCACGTAGTATTGAAGAAAATTTTGGCATTAAAATCCCATTCCCAATTATTGCCGATCTTTCAATGGAAGTTGCCAAAGCTTATGGCATGATCCAACCAGGTGCTAGTGATACAGCAGCTGTTCGTGCGACTTTTATTATCGATCCTGAAGGTATCTTACGTGCAATGGTTTATTACCCTATGAGTAATGGACGTAGTATTGATGAGTTTCTTCGTGTACTTAAAGCGTTACAGACTTCTGATGAATACAAAGTTGCTACACCTGAAAATTGGCAACCGGGCCAAGAAGTGATTGTGCCACCACCAGTAACAATGGAAGCTGCTGATACACGTAAATCTGAAGGCTACAACTATGTAGATTGGTACTATAGCACTAAATCACTATAATTTGAAATTAGTTCTTTACTTCAAATTGTAGTAATAAAAATATGAGGCAGTTAGCCTCATATTTTTATTTATCATCTGACAAAATTTATTCTAAAAGACTTCTTAACATCCATGCAGTTTTCTCATGAATATCTAATCGTTGTGTGAGTACATCTGCTGTTGGCTGGTCATTCGCCTCATCCACAACATCAAATATACTTCTTGCAGTTCTCGCAACCGCTTCATGTGCATTAACCAGTAACTGAATCATTTCATTTGCTTTAGGAACACTCTCGACTTCCTTGATTGAAGCTAATTTTATAAATTGCTTATAAGTACCTGGTGCAGGAAAACCTAAAGCACGGATACGCTCAGCAATTACATCTAGTGCATTCCACTGTTCAGTATATTGGTCCATGAACATGTTGTGCAGGCTGTTAAACTGAACCGTACCGGGTTTGTCGGAGACTTTTTTATTTAAGTTAGGCCACCTGACCTAACGGGTTAATCTTATCATAGTACATTGCTTCAAACTCAAAAGGCGATACATAACCCAGTGCACTGTGTACACGCTTTTTATTGAACCAATCTACCCAGTTTAGTGTCGCAAGTTGTACATCTGCTAAACCTTGCCAATCTGCTTTTAGATAGTAAGCGTCCGCTGAATCCCATGCCTATTTTTTAATTTTGGTCGGATTTCCAGCGGTGTGGCAGTAATTCTTCTATTTGGGTCACTTTATGCGTCGGCAGCCTTTTCAGCACATCACTTAAATAGGCATACGGATCCAGTCCATTCAGCTTTGCTGACTGGATTAAAGTCATGATATTGGCAGCTCGTTGGCCGCTGCGCAGCGAGCCAGCAAACAGCCAGTTCTTACGTCCCAACGCCCAGGGGCGCATCTGATTTTCAATCCAGTTATTATCTATAGGCAAATTACCATCATCCAGATAGCGGCAGAGTGCCTGCCAACGTTTTAGGCTGTAATTGATCGCCTTGGCAGTTGGAGAACCCGATGGCACCGTCAGATAATGTTGGTTGAGCCATTCATACAGTTGTTGCATCACCGGTTGACTATGCTTTTGCCGATATTCGCGGCGATGTTCTGCTGTACCATCGGTCTTTTTCCTGAGTTCTGCTTCTATGGCATACAGTTTCTGAATCAGCACTAATGCCGGTTCAGCGATCTGACTTTTCCCGGTCACATGCAGTTCATGAAATTTACGACGTGCATGTGCCATGCAGCCCACCTCAATGACCTGGCCTGATTTAAAGCGTGCTTTATAACCACTGTAATCATCACAGACCAGATGACCCTGCCAGCCTTTCAGGAACTCTTCAGCATGCTGACCTGAACGACTATCCTGAAAGTCATAGATCACCGCTTGAACTGGATTGTACTGTGTGGTGGCATAGGCCCAGACATAACCTTTCTTCGGTTTTTTCTCATCATCACCCATCCGCATGATGGTGACCGGCGTTTCATCGGCATGGATCACCCGCTGTTGCAACACCACCTGTTTTAAGGCATTAGCCAGAGGTTCCAGTTCCACACCGCAGCGACCAATCCAGTCAGATAAAGTGGATCTGGACAGATCAATGCCAGCCCGCTGATAGATCAGGCGCTGACGGTACAGCGGTAAATGATCGGCATACTTCGATACCAGCACATGGCTGAGCAGTTCAGGTGAAGCAATGCCTTTATCAATCACATAGGCAGGCATCGCTTGCTGAGTCAGGGTGTCACACTGATCACAGACCCATTTGCCACGGACATGCTGTTCCTTGTAGAACTGTGCCGGTCTGAAATGCAGTTTTTCACTGATATCTTCGCCGATACGACGTAACTGGCAGCCACAACTGCATTGGGTTGATGCAGGTTCATGCTCAATACGGATGGTGTGTAGATGATCTG
>NZ_VOYP01000089.1:0-3079 GCF_013420235.1 Acinetobacter sp. YH01022
GAAAGTTGGGTGTATTTCTTCATTGTGTGCTTTCCAATTGCGAGTTGAAAAAGTCTAATGATTCTATGAATACACCTAACTTTTTCAACTAACTACAAATGTGTTGCACTTGGGATTTGAATCTGCGTTTTTAAATCAAGCTTTTGACTTAGGCTTAGATTTAATCTTGGATTTAGAACCCGCAAATGGACGTTTCTCCCCAGTTTCACGTGGTGGTAAGCCAGTATGTTGAGTCAGGATCTGGCCTTTTTTAGGACGATTATTGCCATTTGTATTGGCAACATTACGTGATTGATTACGTGCAGTATTTTCACCTGTGCGTTTTGCAGAATCTCCCGCCAAGGTCGAGTTTTTCTTGCGTGCCGACTGATATTGCCCTTCTGTGCCTTGCGGTTGATAGCTCGGAATCAGATGTTGTTTTGAATTACCAATCAAATCTGAGCGGCCCATTTCTTTCAAAGCTTCACGTAACATTGGCCAGTTATTTGGATCATGATAACGCAAGAAAGCCTTGTGCAAGCGGCGACGTTTCTCACCTTTCACAATATCCACATTTTCAGTATAACGCGCCACTTTTGCCAGCGGATTTTTACCCGTGTAATACATGGTGGTTGCTGTAGCCATTGGCGATGGATAGAAGGTTTGTACCTGATCGGCACGGAAACCGTTCTTTTTCAACCAGATCGCCAGATTCATCATATCGTAATCGGTAGTCCCCGGATGCGCCGCGATAAAGTAAGGAATCAGATACTGTTCTTTACCGGCTTCCTTACTAAAGCGATCAAACATCTGTTTGAAACGGTCGTAAGTGCCAATCCCCGGTTTCATCATCTTGGATAATGGACCTTTTTCGGTATGTTCAGGCGCAATTTTGAGATAACCACCCACGTGATGAGTGACCAATTCTTTCACATATTCAGGGTTTAATACCGCTAGGTCATAACGTAAACCTGAACCGATCAGAATTTTCTTGATGCCTTTAAGTGCACGTGCTTTACGGTATAACTGCGTCAATGGCGCATGGTCGGTATGCAAATTCTGACACACTCCCGGGAATACGCACGATGGCTTACGACAGTTTTTCTCAATCTCAGGGTCTTTACAGTGCAAACGGTACATATTAGCCGTTGGGCCACCTAAATCCGAGATAATGCCGGTAAAGCCCGGTGCGGTATCACGAATCTTTTCCACTTCACGCAGAATTGAGTCTTCCGAACGGTTCTGGATAATACGGCCTTCATGTTCCGTGATGGAACAGAAAGTACAACCACCGAAGCAACCACGCATGATGTTGACCGAAAATTTGATCATGTCAAAAGCCGGGAAACGTGCATTACCATATGCAGGATGTGGCAGACGTGCATAAGGCAGATCAAACACATAATCCATTTCTTCTGTGGTTAATGGAATAGGTGGTGCATTCAACCACACATCACGTTCACCATGCTTTTGTACTAAGGCACGCGCATTCCCCGGATTGGTTTCCAAATGCAGGATACGGTTGGCATGTGCGTATAATACGGGGTCATTGACGACTTCTTCAAAAGCAGGCAAACGAATGACCGCCAGTTCTCGTGGAGGTAATTTATGTTTAATGGCTTTAGAGGCAGGTTGTAACTGTACAATTTGCGTATCGGCATCCAAATTGTCACCTTCACGGACAATCGGATTGGCGACCGCTTCTTTTTGGAAGCCTTGATACTGGCTTAAACTATTGCCTTTATCTTTTTCAATTTCACAACCATCCAGATCTTCCGTCATCACATAAGGGTTGATGATGGGATCTACACGACCGATGGTGTCCACATCATTCGATGCAATTTCAACGAATTTAGCTTTAGAAGCACGGTTATGTTTATTGACAATAAAGGCCGTACCACGGACATCCGTGATGTCAGTAATTTTTTCACCTTTGGCCAAACGGTGCATCACTTCGACAATCGAGCGTTCGCCATTACCGTACATCAGAAGATCGGCTTTAGAATCCATCAATACCGAACGACGGACTTTATCTGACCAGTAGTCATAATGAGCAATACGACGTAGAGAAGCTTCAATCCCCCCTAACAATACCGGCACATCAGGATAGGCTTCACGTACACGCTGGCAATATACAGTTGCCGCGCGGTCAGGACGTTTATTCGGCACATTGTCTGGAGAATAGGCATCATCTGAACGGATTTTACGGTCAGCGGTGTAGCGGTTGATCATCGAATCCATATTACCGGCCGTCACACCCCAAGCAATATTCGGTTTACCCAATACGCGGAACGCATCCACGTTGGTCCAGTCCGGCTGGGCAATAATCCCGACACGGAAACCTTGAGCCTCCAAAGTACGGCCAATAATGCCCGAACAGAAAGAGGGATGATCGATATACGCATCACCGCAGACTAAAATAAAGTCACAACTATCCCAACCGAGTTGATCCATCTCCTCGCGTGACATCGGCAAAAATGGCGCAGGTTCAAAACAGGACGCCCAATATTTGTCGTAATCAAACAACGCTTTTGGCGCAGTCTGCATGGTATAAGCAGTAGACATGGCTAGCAATTCTCGGCTGGCAGATGATGGAAGATCTAAAAATTAGATCAAAGATGAAAGCCGAGTATTTTAGCATGAATTCGACTCAGCTTGCTTGATTATAATTTATACAAAACCAGTGATTTAATTTATTCTCCCCAAATAATCCTTCAGTTGAAAAAGCTGCTCCAGTAAGTGATCACTTATATAGTTAAACACACGAACAAAGCAGCGAATCAAGCAAATTCTTGAAGAAATAAAAAGCGTAATTTAAGATCCGATACATTCTTGAGCAATAATTCTTTGAAATATGAGCATTGGATAGAATAAGGTTTGAAATATTTTAAAGTAAGCAATCTCCAGACTCTGATGCTGCTGATGATTAGGATATTTGGACTAGAATCTGAGGAGCTAATTAATAAGAATTCCAGGCAAAAAAAAAGCCCCTGCTTTATGCAGGGGCTTTTTAAGAATAATGAGCTGGCGATGACTTACTCTCACATGGGTAATCCCACACTACCATCAGCGCTAAGAGGTTTCACTTCTGAGTTCGGGA
>NZ_VOYP01000090.1:0-2368 GCF_013420235.1 Acinetobacter sp. YH01022
ATCGTTTGAAGGATAAAAAAAGAATAGGGATTCAGCCTCAGGTTGAAACTTAATACGAGATCAAAGGGGTCAATTTTACTTTGCCATTTGTAAGGTAAAAGGGGTCAATTTTAGAATGCCGTTGACATAAATAAGATATTTAATTTACAGATAATATTATGAGTTAATAAATGGCTTATTATTTAAATTATTATAATAAACAATAATATTACACTATTCTTTTTTTGCACTTGACCTTTGTATTCTTATAATATATTTTTTCATCAAATTTATTCAAAATTCACCTAATATGATCAAATCAATCACACAAGTTAGAGATGATTTTTCTCAATCAGGAGTTTCTATAGCAAAGTGGGCTAGAGATAATAATTTTTCTCCAGATCTTGTATACCGAATATTAAAAAACAATAAAGTACCTCAACGTGGTGAGAGCCATAGAATTGCTGTTAAATTAAGAATTAAGGAACAAAAAGATATGGATTAAATCATTTTTATTTAATTGCAGAAAGCATAAAGGCTCATACATTGCTGCATGAGCCTTTATAAATTTGTCTTTAACTTGCTGGTCCAAGACAAATTTATTCTAAAAGACATTGATTTTTTTATCAATGCTTAGAGCGCTTTCTGCCTCATTTTCTTATTCAGAGGCAGAGTATTATGAATACATCAATTGAAAAAAATAGATTAGTCGACAGTTATTTACTTAATGTCCATAGCAATAGAGAAATTGTGAAAACCGTTAAATTTTCTAGAGAAACTGTAGCTAAAATTATTTGTGAACCCCATATCAGGTTTATTCCTAAATTCACATTAAAACGATATATGAAAACAGATGAAGTTGAAAAAAAAATTCAAAACAAAAAATATATATTTGAAAGTAGAGATAAAAATAATGAAGGTTTAAAAAGTTATGTTGCTCAATTTCCTGTAATCATAGAATCTAATGGACAAATATGGAGACTTGGTAATCTATATTTTATTAGCTACATGCTATCAAGCACAGATATAAGTGGAACTAGCTTAAAATCTGTTGCTATTGATTTATTAGATTATTATAAATTTATTGTAAGAAATGAACTTAGTTTCTTTTCTTTCCCTAAAATTAATAAACTGAGAGCAACCTTCTTATATCGGAATTATCTTCTCAATGAATTTTACGAAAGAAGAATCCATAAATCTACTGCTAGCCGAAGAATAAATAGAACCGTAGATTTTTATAACAGACTACTAACAGATGGATTCATGACAAGCAAGGATTTCGATAATGAACCTTTTGAAAGAATATTGAAAAAAATAACTTTAAATAATAAATTCGGTTCTGATTTTCAAAAAATCGTGAATAGTTCAGATATTGCTATAAATACACAAAAAAAAAATGTGTTTTATGATGCCATTCATGATGATGGAAGATTAAGGCCTATGACAGATAATCAGCAAAAAAATTTCCTAGAATTTCTTCATAGAAATAGCAATAGGCAACTACAGTTAATTTGTTACTTTTCCCTAACAACTGGTGCGAGACTACAAACTATTTGTACATTGAGAGTTAAAGATATTAAATCATTAATGTCTCAGTTAAAAAAATCCAATTCACATAAACAAGCAGTTCATTTACGAGTAGGGGGAAATACTGGTATTGATACAAAAAGAAATAAAGAAATAATCTTAGAAGTTCCATATAAGTTAATAATTGCATTAAATAATTTTATAAATTCAGAAGAATGGGAAGCAAGAGCTTCAAAAAATTATTATGGAGCTACAGATGATGGGTATGTTTTTATCGCTAAATCAGGCCTTCCCTACTATACAAGTCGGAAAGAGATAATTGATGTTAAGAATGATATAAACAGAAAACAAGAAACAATACGTAGAGGGGAATCTGTAATTAAGAATACAACATCTCTTATAAAAAAAATTCAAGAAAATTATGAATATTTCCCTAATTTTAGTTTCCATGATCTTAGAGCTACATTTGGTATGAACTATTTAAAAGCTTTGGTAAATGCCAATTTAGATAAAGACCAATGTTTAATAATATTAAAAAATGCTATGGGCCATGACAATATTGAAACAACTCTTAATTATTTAAATTATCGAGATGTAACTAATGAATTTTATAAAACCCAAGAATATCTAGAAAATTCATTATTTGGAGATTTATAGATGGAAATAGTAAAAAATAACTTTAAGGAGAGAAAATACAATATAGTCTCCATCAACGAATCACTTAGTATAAATAAAGAAACGGCTTTGTTGCACAAAGATTTGAAATGCAAAGCGCCCCTAATTGAGCCAAATTTAAGGCGTAACTTGGGTAAGTGGTCGACCTAATTCCGTAAATCTGTTGAGGACTGCTACACGTGCATGA
>NZ_VOYP01000091.1:0-2336 GCF_013420235.1 Acinetobacter sp. YH01022
AGGTTAACCGAATAGGGGAGCCGTAGAGAAATCGAGTCTTAATAGGGCGTTTAGTTGCTGGGTATAGACCCGAAACCGGGTGATCTATCCATGAGCAGGTTGAAGGTTAGGTAACACTGACTGGAGGACCGAACCCACTGTCGTTGAAAAGCCAGGGGATGACTTGTGGATAGGGGTGAAAGGCTAATCAAACTCGGTGATAGCTGGTTCTCCCCGAAAGCTATTTAGGTAGCGCCTCGGACGAATACCATTGGGGGTAGAGCACTGTTTCGGCTAGGGGGTCATCCCGACTTACCAAACCGATGCAAACTCCGAATACCAATGAGTACTATCCGGGAGACAGACTGCGGGTGCTAACGTCCGTAGTCAAGAGGAAAACAATCCAGACCGCCAGCTAAGGCCCCAAAATCATAGTTAAGTGGGAAACGATGTGGGAAGGCATAGACAGCTAGGAGGTTGGCTTAGAAGCAGCCACCCTTTAAAGAAAGCGTAATAGCTCACTAGTCGAGTCGGCCTGCGCGGAAGATGTAACGGGGCTAAAACTATGTGCCGAAGCTGCGGATGTATACTTTGTATACGTGGTAGGGGAGCGTTCTGTAAGCCGATGAAGGTGGATTGAGAAGTCTGCTGGAGGTATCAGAAGTGCGAATGCTGACGTGAGTAACGACAAAGCGGGTGAAAAACCCGCTCGCTGAAAGACCAAGGGTTCCAGTCCAACGTTAATCGGGGCTGGGTGAGTCGACCCCTAAGGCGAGGCCGAAAGGCGTAGTCGATGGGAAATTGGTTAATATTCCAATACTTCAGTGTAATGCGATGAGAGGACGGAGAAGGTTAAGTCAGCCTGGCGTTGGTTGTCCAGGTGGAAGGAAGTAGGCATGCATCTTAGGCAAATCCGGGGTGCTCTATGCTGAGATCTGATAGCAAGCTGTACTTGTACAGTGAAGTGGCTGATACCATACTTCCAGGAAAAGTCTCTAAGCTTCAGTTACACTGGAATCGTACCCGAAACCGACACAGGTGGTCAGGTCGAGTAGACCAAAGCGCTTGAGAGAACTCTGCTGAAGGAACTAGGCAAAATGGTACCGTAACTTCGGGAGAAGGTACGCTGCTTTTGGTGATGGAACTTGCTTCCTGAGCTGAGAGCAGCCACAGAAACCAGGCCCCTGCAACTGTTTATTAAAAACATAGCACTCTGCAAACACGAAAGTGGACGTATAGGGTGTGATGCCTGCCCGGTGCTGGAAGGTTAATTGATGGGGTTAGCGTAAGCGAAGCTCTTGATCGAAGCCCCAGTAAACGGCGGCCGTAACTATAACGGTCCTAAGGTAGCGAAATTCCTTGTCGGGTAAGTTCCGACCTGCACGAATGGCATAATGATGGGGGCGCTGTCTCCAGCAGAGGCTCAGTGAAATCGAAATCGCCGTGAAGATGCGGTGTACCCGCGGCTAGACGGAAAGACCCCGTGAACCTTTACTGCAGCTTGACATTGAACTTTGATCTTACTTGTGTAGGATAGGTGGGAGGCTTTGAAGCTGGGACGCTAGTCCTAGTGGAGCCAATCTTGAAATACCACCCTGGTAATATTGAGGTTCTAACTCTGTCCCGTTATCCGGGACGAGGACCATGTCTGGTGGGTAGTTTGACTGGGGCGGTCTCCTCCTAAAGAGTAACGGAGGAGTACGAAGGTGCGCTCAGCGTGGTCGGAAATCACGCGTAGAGTATAAAGGCAAAAGCGCGCTTAACTGCGAGACCCACAAGTCGAGCAGGTACGAAAGTAGGTCTTAGTGATCCGGTGGTTCTGTATGGAAGGGCCATCGCTCAACGGATAAAAGGTACTCTGGGGATAACAGGCTGATACCGCCCAAGAGTTCATATCGACGGCGGTGTTTGGCACCTCGATGTCGGCTCATCTCATCCTGGGGCTGAAGCAGGTCCCAAGGGTATGGCTGTTCGCCATTTAAAGAGGTACGCGAGCTGGGTTTAGAACGTCGTGAGACAGTTCGGTCCCTATCTACCGTGGGCGTTGGAAATTTGAGAGGATCTGCTCCTAGTACGAGAGGACCAGAGTGGACGAACCTCTGGTGTACCGGTTGTGACGCCAGTCGCATCGCCGGGTAGCTATGTTCGGAAGGGATAACCGCTGAAAGCATCTAAGCGGGAAGCCTACCTCAAGATAAGATTTCCCCGAGACTTTATGTCTCCTAAAGAGCCGTTGAAGACTACGACGTTGATAGGTTGGATGTGGAAGCATAGTGATATGTGAAGCTGACCAATACTAATTGCTCGTGAGGCTTGACTATACAACACCCAAACAGTTGTTGTATAAAGCATCAATT
>NZ_VOYP01000009.1:0-106175 GCF_013420235.1 Acinetobacter sp. YH01022
TTAAACGAACAAATAGAGCAGATAGAATTTGCACTCAACCATCGTCCTAGAAAAACACTAGGTTGGCATACACCGAGTGAAGTTATGGCTGGTTTTTATACTGTTGCACTTGCCGCTTGAATCCGCCTCTCATTATTTGGAGAAATTTTCTATATTTAAGGTTTTTAGGGTTGTTTTTTACTGTGCCTGATCAGAACACGGCACGATCATATTGCACCGCTTCCAGGTCATAAACCTGATATACCGCATCAAACAGGAACTGGATGTATTCACTTTCATCCATATTACGAATGGCCATGAAGACTGGACTCACCGCAAAACTGTCTAATATAGGAATAAAGTTTAAATGCGCCAATTTAATGTTTTTGGCACTTTCCGGCACCAGGCAAATGCCCTCTCCTGCTGCAACAAAACCGAGTGCAAGCTGCAGTTCACGTACTTCACGAACATTTTTGGGTTCCAGTCCATACTCGGAAAATATACCACGGACCTGACTGGCAAAATTGGCCTTACCGGTATTGGGATACAAGAATAACTGGTGATCTACCAGTTCCGACAGGTTCACACCAGAACGCTGTCCTAAAGGATGGCTGGCATGCACTGCCGCGACAAGAGGCTCTTCACGAAGTAGTACACGTTTAATCGCAGGGTCGGAAATTCTTAAACGGCCAAAGCCGACATCAATCTTTCCTTCTTTAAGCGCCTGAATCTGCTCATAGGTATTCATTTCCATCATTTCAATCTTGAGATAAGGATGCTGCTGTTTAAAAAGAAACATAATGCGCGATAGCAAACCGAATAATAAAGAACCGACAAAACCAATGGTAATGGTCCGATCGGCAATCCCGATACGTTTCGTCATCGATTTTATTTCTTCAGCATTAGACAAAAGTTTAACCGCATGCTGATAAAAAAATTGTCCTGCTTCCGTAGTCTTAAGTGGACGACTACCCCGCTCAAACAGCTGAATATCTAGCTCTTGCTCTAAATTTTGGATCTGTCGGCTTAAAGGAGGTTGAGCAATAAAGAGTTTTTCAGCCGCTTTGGTAAAACTTTGCTCTTCAACCACTGCAACGAAGTAGCGTAAATGTCTAAGTTCCATAGTTAAAAATACCTTTAAAGTATAAAAAAATGCAAAATTGATCTTCGACCAATTAAAACTATTCCTTTAAGGTATATCACAAGACAGGCATAAAGCAAGATCGAGAATTTTAAAGATGTATAAGTCTATAGAAACGTTGCTGGTGGAAATTCCAACCATCCGTCCCCACAAGATGGCTGTCGCAACCATGCAAACCCAGACACTGGTGTTGGTTAAAATTACCACAGAAGATGGTTATGTAGGCTGGGGCGAAGCAACCACTATTGGTGGATTAGGCTATGGTGAAGAAAGCCCGGAAAGTGTCAAAGTTAATATTGATACTTATTTCGCACCGCTTTTAAAAACATTATCCGGTTTAAATGTTGCACAAACATTACAGGTAATCAAAAAAAATATTAATGGCAACCGCTTTGCCAAATGTGCCATTCAGACTGCCCTACTGGATATTAAGGCACAACGTCTCAACCTGCCACTCAGTGAAGTATTAGGTGGACGTTTACGAAACAGTATTCCGGTACTTTGGGTATTGGCTTCAGGTAATACCGAGAAAGATATTGCTGAAGCGCAGAAAATGATTGAGGCAAAACGCCACAATGTGTTCAAACTGAAAATTGGTTCACGCCCGGTTGAAGAAGATGTTGAACATGTACTGGCGATCAAGAAAGCCTTGGGCAAAGACATCTCGATTCGTGTCGATGTAAACCGTGCCTGGTCTGAGCTTGAAGCGATCAAGGGTATTCAGTTGTTACAAGATGGTGGTGTTGATCTGATTGAACAGCCATGTGCAATTGACAATCTGGATGCAATGCGACGCCTGACTCGCCGTTTTGATGTGGCCATCATGGCGGATGAATCCTTGATGGGTCCTCACTCAGCTTATCAAATTGCACGTAACAATGGTGCATCAGTTTTTGCAGTAAAAGTGGCCCAATCAGGCGGTTTGGTTGAAGGCTGTGAGGTTGGAAAAGTCGCTAAACTGGCAGGTATCGACCTGTACGGCGGCACCATGCTGGAAGGCCCGGTGGGTACGATTGCCTCTGCTCATGTCTTCTCTACCTTTGAAAATCTGGCGTATGGAACCGAACTGTTTGGTCCATTGCTGCTTACCGAAAATATTTTGAAAACCCCGCTCAACTATCAGAACTTTGAACTTGAGATTCCGAACGGTCCAGGTCTGGGTATTGAGCTGGATGAAAACAAGATTGACAACTTGCGTCGTCAGTAATCAGGAGAAACCCATGCTTTTCCATGTACGTATGGATGTAAATATTCCACGTGATATGCCCGTTGAACAGGCCAATGAAATTAAAGCCGTTGAAAAGGTTTATTCACAGGAATTGCAGCGTCAAGGCAAATGGCGTCATATCTGGCGCATTACTGGCCAATACTCAAACATCAGTATTTTTGATGTCGAGAGCAATGAAGAACTGCATGACATTTTACAGGGTCTTCCACTCTACCCTTACATGAACATTGAAGTGATGGCATTAAACCGTCACCCCTCATCTGTTCGTGAAGATGACACCTGATTTAACCCTGAAAACTGGAATAAACCTTTGTTCCAGTTTCACAAAAAAACATATTTAACATACCAAGTAGCAAACAAGGAAAGTGGCAGCCATCTATCTCTTTAAGCAGAGATATTCGCCACCAAAGCACCCCTCCAAGGAGTAATAAAATGGATCGTCAAACCATTGAAAATGTAGTTAAAGCTTGTAACGTAGACACTTCTGAAGGTCCAGTAGATGCCCGTTTACAACAAGTTGTTGTTCGTCTGGTTACAGACTTTTACCAAGCCATTGAAGATCTTGATCTGAGCCAGTCTGAAGTTTGGAAAGGTGTAGAAGCGCTGATCGACATGGCAAAAGCTGATGAGTTTGCACTGTTAGGTTCAGCAATCGGCCTGGAACACTTCCTGGACTTGCGTGCTGATGAAGCTGATGCAAAAGCAGGTTTAACGGGTGGTACACCACGTACAATCGAAGGCCCTCTATATGTTGCTGGTGCACCTGAATCAACAGGTTTCGCTCGCATGGACGATGGTACTGAAGAAGGTAAAATCCCGACACTTATCATCGAAGGTAAAGTAACTGACACTGATGGTGAAGTTCTTTCTGGTGCTAAAGTAGAAATGTGGCATGCCAACAGCAACGGTAACTACTCTTACTTCGACAAATCTCAGTCGCACTTCAACCTTCGTCGTACCATCCTGAGTGATGAAAACGGTAACTACACTGCGCAAACCACTATGCCTGTAGGTTACGGTTTGAACCCTGAAGGTCCGTTACAACACATGTTGAACAAGCTTTCTCGTCACGGTCAGCGTCCTGCACACGTGCATTACTTTATCTCTGCACCAGGTCACCGCAAGTTGACAACTCAGTTCAACATCGAAGGCGACAAATACCTTTGGGATGACTTCGCATTCGGTACTCGCGAAGGTCTGGTAGCAACTGCGGTTGACGTTACTGACGAAGCTGAAATTGCGCGTCGCGGCTTGAAAGGTCCTTTCAAACATATCCAGTTCGACGTTGTACTTCAAAAAGACAAAGAAGGTGCACCTTCTACTGAAGTTGAACGTCGTCGCGCAAGCGCTTAATTAGCAAACAAGGAACTGCAACGCTTCATTCCCCAAAGAAGGGCAATGAAGCGCTGTGGTGACTTCCCTAAAATTTGGAAAGTCGGAGAACGGACATGCCACGTATTCCTGTAATCAATACCAGCCATCTAGATCGTATCGATGAATTACTTGTTGAAAATTATGAAACAGGTGAATTCAAACTCCATCGTTCAGTATTTACTGATGAAGCCTTATTTGACTTAGAGATGAAATATATCTTTGAAGGCAATTGGGTTTACTTGGCACATGAAAGCCAAATTCCGAATATCAACGATTACTACACCACGAACATTGGCCGTCAGCCAATCATCATTGCGCGTAACCGTAATGGCGAACTGAATGCCATGATCAATGCCTGTTCACACCGTGGTGCAGAGCTTTGCCGTTACAAACGCGGTAACAAAGCAACTTATACCTGCCCTTTCCACGGCTGGACATTCAACAACTCTGGTAAGTTGTTAAAAGTTAAAGATCCTTCTGATGCCGGTTATTCTGACTGCTTCAACAAAGAAGGTTCACACGACCTGAAAAAAGTTGCACGTTTTGAAAACTACAAAGGCTTCCTGTTCGGTAGCTTGAATCCAGACGTTCCTTCTCTTGAAGAATATCTTGGTGAAGCAACTAAAATCATCGACATGATCGTTGGTCAGTCTGAAGAAGGTCTTGAAGTTCTGCGTGGTACGTCTACCTATACCTACGAAGGTAACTGGAAACTGACTGCTGAAAACGGTGCTGATGGTTATCACGTTTCTGCAGTTCACTGGAACTATGCTGCGACAACTCAGCAACGCAAAGAAAAACAAGGCGGCGACAACATCCGTGCGATGAGTGCTGGTTCTTGGGGTAAACAAGGCGGTGGTTCTTACGGTTTCGAAAATGGCCACATGCTCCTTTGGACGCAATGGGCAAACCCGGAAGACCGTCCAAACTTCCCGAAAAAAGACGAATACACCGAGAAATACGGTGCAGCCATGGCGAAATGGATGATCGAGCGTTCTCGTAACCTGTGTATCTATCCAAACGTTTACTTCATGGATCAGTTCGGTTCACAAATCCGTGTACTGCGCCCGATCTCTGTCGATAAGACTGAAGTAACCATCTACTGTATCGCGCCTAAAGGTGAAGCACCTGAAGCACGTGCACGTCGTATCCGTCAATACGAAGACTTCTTCAACGCGTCTGGTATGGCAACTCCGGATGACCTGGAAGAATTCCGCGCATGTCAAGCAGGCTACCAGGGTATCGCGCTTGAATGGAATGATATGAGCCGCGGTTCTAAACACTGGATCCAAGGTCCAGATGAGGCTGCCAATGAAATCGGTTTAAAACCAAAACTTTCTGGCGTTAAAACTGAAGACGAAGGTCTATACCTGGCTCAACACGAGTTCTGGTTGAAACTGATGAAAAAAGCAATTGCTGCTGAAAAAGAGATTGCTGCTGCAGGAGAACAAGCATGAGCGCGATTACTTTAGAAAATATTGCTCAATTCCTTTACCGCGAAGCGCGCTTCCTGGACGACGAGCAATGGGATAACTGGTTAGCGTGCTACGCTCCGAATGCACAGTTCTGGATGCCAGCCTGGGATGACAATGACACCTTGACCGAAGATCCTCAGTCTGAAATCTCCCTGATTTTCTATCCGGACCGTCAAGGTTTGGAAGACCGTGTATTCCGTATCAAGACTGAACGTTCTTCAGCAACCATGCCGGATACCCGTACCAGCCACAACATCAGCAACATTGAAATTGTGGAACAAAACGGTGACCAGGTGACTGTACGTTTTAACTGGAATACTTTGAGTTTCCGTTACAAGAAAAACTACAGCTACTTCGGTATGTCGCGTTATGTGATCGATTTCTCTGGCGAACAGCCAAAAATCCTGAACAAGTACGTGGTACTGAAAAACGACTATATCAACCAAGTTATTGATGTTTACCACATCTAAGCTGATTAGATTTAAAAACCGGCCTTGGCCCAATGGAATGTTGGCCCGGGCCACCTGATGTTTTAACTCATTTGTAGGATACTTGCCATGTCAAACCATAATGTTGCACTTCAATTTGAAGATGGCGTAACGCGTTTTATTACTGTTGTTGACGGTGAAACTCTTTCTGACGCAGCATATCGCCAAAAGATCAATATTCCGCTAGATTGCCGTGATGGTGCATGTGGTACGTGTCGTGCATTTTGTGAATCAGGCACTTATGATATGCCGGAAGAAACTTATATCGAAGATGCTTTAACACCTGAAGAAGCGGCTGAAGGCTATGTACTGGCTTGCCAGTGCCACCCGACGTCTGATGCTGTATTCCAGATTCAGGCAACTTCTGATGTTTGTAAAACTCAAATTCATACTTATCAAGGTACTCTAACTTCTGTTGAGAACCTCTCTGAATCAACGATTACTTTTGAAATCGAACTTGACGCTGCTGAGCTAGAAATTAATTTCCTGGCAGGCCAATATGTCAATGTCGGTATTCCTGGTACATCTGAAACCCGCTCTTACTCTTTCAGCTCTAAACCGGGTGACCGTAAAACCGGTTTCGTTGTTCGTAACGTTCCGAACGGCAAAATGAGCAGCTTCCTGAGCCAAACGGCTAAAGTGGGCGACAAAATGACTTTTACAGGTCCTTTCGGTAGCTTCTATTTACGTAATGTTGCACGCCCTGTCGTGATGCTGGCAGGTGGTACAGGTATTGCACCATTCTTGTCCATGTTATCCGTTCTGGAAGAAAAAGGTTCAGAACAGCCTGTACGTCTGGTATTTGGTGTAACCAACGACTTTGACCTGGTTGCATTAGAGCGCCTTAACGAACTTCAGGCGAAATTACCATGGTTCGAATACCGTACCGTTGTGGCAAACCCGGAATCTGCACATGAGCGTAAAGGTTATGTCACAGGCCATATTGATAATGAATGGTTAAACGGTGGTGACGTAGACATCTACTTATGTGGTCCAGTCCTTATGGTCGAAGCGGTTCGTGGCTGGTTAGAAGCTGAAGGTGTTAAACCAGCAAACTTCCTGTTCGAAAAATTCTCTGCAAACTAAGTTGGAGAATCAAATGAATCGCGCAAAAAGATTTGAAAACAAAGTTGTGATCGTGACAGGTGCCGCTCAAGGCATCGGTCGCGGTGTAGCGCTACAAGTGGCTAGCGAAGGTGCTCAAGTTGTTCTAGCAGATATATCTGATTACGTCGATGAGACATTAGCGGAAATTGAAGCACAAGAAGGTGATGCAATTATCGTCAAGGCTAACCTGGAAACCTTTGCAGGTGCAGAATCTGTGGTTGCCCAAGCAATTGAGACCTATGGCCGTGTTGATGTGCTCATCAACAACGTCGGTGGTGCCATCTGGATGAAACCCTTTGAAGAATTTTCTGAAGAAGAAATTATCAAGGAAGTGAATCGTTCACTGTTTCCAACCATGTGGTGCTGCCGCGCAGTGTTGCCTGAAATGATCAAGAATCAGCAAGGTACCATTGTCAACGTCTCTTCAATTGCAACACGTGGTATTAACCGTGTGCCTTATTCGGCTTCAAAAGGTGGTGTGAATGGTTTAACCGCTTCCCTCGCCTTTGAACATGCCAAAGATGGTATTCGTGTCAATGCGGTGGCAACTGGTGGAACAGAAGCCCCTCCACGTAAAGTACCGCGCAATGCCAACCCACTGACTGAATCTGAAAAAGAATGGATGCAGCAAGTGGTTGATCAAACCATTGACCGTACCTTCCTGGGACGCTATGGCACGATTCAGGAACAAGTCAATGCCATCACTTTCCTGGCATCTGACGAATCCTCTTATATGACAGGAACGGTAGTTCCTGTTGGTGGTGGTGATCAGGGCTAATCCTGATTATAGGCGTGGTACAGGATCATTGATTTATCAGCATGGAGGCAGTAGCAATGACGACCCTGTTTAAAAGCTTAAAAGATGACTGGTCTGTGTCAGCAACGGTTGCAGGATTTCTAGCCGTGCTGATTTCCTATTCCGGGCCGTTGATCATCTTTTTCCAGGCGGCACAAAAAGCCAACGTTGACCCCAGCATGATGATTTCATGGATCTGGGGCATCTCCATTGGTGCAGCAGTTGCAGGGATTTTTTTATCAATCAAGTACAAAGTCCCGGTCATCACTGCCTGGTCAGCGCCCGGCACGGCATTGTTGGTCACGCTCTTCCCCAATATTTCATTAAATGAAGCGGTCGCTGCCTATATCACGGCTGCTTTGGTGATTCTTTTTATTGGTTTGACAGGCTATTTCGACAAGCTGTTGAAATGGATTCCCCAATCCATTGCAGCGGGCATGATGGCCGGAATTTTATTTCAATTTGGCTTGGGACTGTTCACTGCTACAAACAGCATGCCTTTGATCGTGTTTGGCATGCTACTGGTTTTTTTAGTATCCAAGCGCGTAAGTCCACGCTACAGCATGGTTTGGGTACTGTTTGCAGGAGTTTTACTCAGTTTAATCCTCGGCAAAATGAATCCAGTCACTGTCGATTTCAGTCTTGCCATTCCGCAGTGGATTAACCCTGAATGGTCAATCAATGGCATGCTGAATCTGGCGATTCCACTAATCTTGGTCAGCCTTAGCGGGCAGTTTTTGCCTGGCATGGCAATTATGAAACTCAGTGGTTATGACACACCTGCAAAACCGATTATCACTACCACCAGTATTGCATCGCTTGCTGTGGCTTGCGTGGGTGGCATCACCATTGTTTTGGCATCTATTACCGCTGCTTTGTGTATGGGTAAGGATGCACATGAACTTAAAGATAAACGGTATATCGCAGGAATCGCCAATGGTGTGTTTTACATTTTAGGCGGTTTATTTGCCGGCAGTATTGTCATGCTGTTCAGCCTGCTGCCGAAAGAACTGGTGGCAGCGCTTGCAGGCCTTGCCCTATTGGGTGCCATTGCCACCAATGTTTCAGTGGCCATGAAAGATGAAAGCGAACGTGATGCAGCCTTAATCACTTTTTTAGCTACGGCATCCGGTATGCATTTCCTCGGATTGAGTTCGGTGTTTTGGGGCATTTGTATCGGTCTCGTCGCCCATCTTTTATTAAGCAAACCCAAAACAGGTCCCGCAGTGTCCAACACTGTTTCCCTCTCCCAAACTGAAACTAAATAATTTTAGCGTTAGGAACGATTATGATCGATAAAAGCGTGGCTTCATTAACGGAAGTCCTCTCTCAAATTAAAGATGGTTCGACCATCATGATTGGCGGTTTTGGTACAGCGGGTCAGCCGGCAGAGCTAATCGATGGCCTGATTGAGCTTGGCATCAAAGATCTGGCTATTGTAAATAACAACGCTGGTAATGGCGATTACGGCCTGGCCAAACTTTTAAAGACCGGTGCTGTGCGCAAGATCATCTGTTCTTTCCCGCGTCAGTCTGACTCTTGGGTGTTTGACGAACTTTACCGTGCCGGCAAAATCGAACTGGAACTGGTTCCTCAAGGTAACCTGGCTTGCCGTATTCAAGCTGCTGGTATGGGCTTGGGTCCAATCTATACACCTACAGGTTTCGGAACATTGCTGGCTGAAGGCAAACCGACCCTGAACTATGAAGGCAAAGACTTCGTTTTAGAAAACCCGATCAAGGCGGATTTTGCCTTAATCAAGGCGCATAAAGGCGACCGTTGGGGCAACCTGGTGTACCGTAAATCTGCGCGTAACTTCGGTCCGATCATGGCCATGGCTGCTGATGTGACTATTGCTCAGGTTGCTGAAGTGGTTGAACTGGGTGCACTGGATCCTGAACACATCATCACCCCGGGAATTTTTGTTCAACACGTTGTTCAAGTTAAACCTGCACAATAATCGGTATCGGAGAGAAACCATGAGCTATAGCAAACTGACCCGTGACCAGATCGCTGAACGTGTGGCACAAGATATTCCTGATGGCGCCTATGTCAACCTCGGCATTGGCTTACCCACCAAAATTTCCAGCTACCTGCCTTCAGACAAAGACGTATTCTTGCACTCTGAAAATGGCCTGTTGGCTTTCGGTCCTCCTCCTGCTGAAGAAGACCGTGATCCTGAACTGATCAATGCTGGTAAAGAATTTGTGACTTTACTTGAAGGTGGTGCCTTCTTTCATCACGGTGATTCATTCGCCATGATGCGTGGTGGTCACCTGGACATCGCCGTACTCGGTGCTTTCCAGGTCGCAGAAAATGGTGACTTGGCTAACTGGCATACTGGTGCACCGGATGCGATTCCTGCGGTAGGCGGTGCAATGGACTTAGCCGTTGGTGCGAAAAAAGTATTCATTACCACCGATCATGTGACTAAAAAAGGCGAGCCAAAAATCGTCGCTGAGTTGGCTTACCCTGCGACTGGCCTGAAATGTGTCGACCGGATCTATACCGATTTGTGTGTGATTGATGTAACAAGCGACGGCATGAAAGTGATTGAGAAAGTCGAAGGTCTGTCATTTGAAGAATTGCAGTCGATGACCAGTGCCAAACTGATTGATGCGACTCAATCAAATTAAGGGGAAGTCCCTCCTTTCTTGCACTTAGTTTTTAAAGCAGTGCTTTAAAACATGTTCAGGAGGGATTTAGGGAGGATTTGAGGAATAAAACTACTTCATTAAATCCCTCCCTTGCGAAGCAATGCTTCTCACCCTTTAAAAAAGGGAGAAGTTTTCTTCTTTTAAATATGTGAGAAATACACAATGAAAAATGCCTATATCGTAGATGCCATCCGTACCCCATTCGGCCGTTATGCCGGTGGACTGGCTCCTGTTCGTACCGATGACTTGGGTGCACTTCCAATCAAAGCTTTAATGGAACGCAATCCATCGGTGAACTGGGAACAGGTTGATGACGTGATTTATGGCTGTGCCAACCAGGCCGGTGAAGATAACCGTAACGTGGGGCGTATGTCCTCCCTGCTTGCAGGCCTGCCTTACCAGGTTCCAGCAACGACGATTAACCGTCTTTGCGGTTCATCCCTGGATGCCATTGCTATGGCTGCGCGCACCATCAAAGCGGGCGAAGCTGAACTGATTATTGCCGGCGGTGTCGAGTCAATGAGTCGTGCGCCATTTGTGATGGGTAAATCTGAATCTGCCTATGGTCGTAGTCAAAAAATTGAAGACACCACCATGGGCTGGCGTTTCATTAACCCGAAACTGAAAGAAATGTACAGCGTAGAAACCATGCCGCAAACTGCTGAAAACCTGGCGGAACAGTTCAATATTAACCGTGCAGATCAGGACCAGTTTGCTTTAACCAGCCAGCAACGTACAGCGGCAGCACAAGCACGTGGTTTCTTTGCCAAAGAAATTATTCCTGTGGTGATTCCACAACGTAAAGGCGATGCTGTTGTAGTGGATAAAGACGAACATCCACGTGCAACAACACCAGAAGCTTTGGCAAAACTCAAGCCAGTCGTGAAAGCCGATGGTACCGTAACTGCAGGTAATGCTTCCGGGATCAATGATGGTGCGGCTGCCCTATTAATTGCATCTGACGAAGCAGTTGCTCAACACGGCTTAAAACCACGTGCCAAAATTATTGGCTCAACCGTCGTGGGTGTTGAACCACGCATTATGGGCTTTGGTCCTGCACCTGCCATCAAGAAATTATTGGCACAAACAGGTTTGACTATTGAACAGATGGACGTGATTGAACTGAATGAGGCTTTTGCAGCACAAGCTTTGGCATGTACCCGTGACTTGGGCATTGAAGATGGTTCAGAGAAAGTCAATCCAAACGGTGGTGCGATTGCTTTGGGTCATCCACTCGGTGCATCTGGCGCACGTCTTGTGACGACTGCACTCAACCAGCTTGAACAGACTGGCGGTAAATACGCTCTTTGCTCAATGTGTATTGGTGTCGGTCAAGGCATCGCTTTGATTATTGAACGTGTCTAACAGACTATTAAAAATATAAACCTCCTCCCTGAATGTAGATTCAAAGTACTGCTTTGAATCAAATGCAAGAAAGGGAGGTCGGGAGGGATTTTAATGCCAACTTTTACATCTAACGATGCCCAGATCAATTACCAGACTTTTGGTGATGCAGCCAACCCAGCCTTGATTTTTTCTAATTCACTCGGCACCAATTATGGGATGTGGCAAAAACAATTTAATCACTTCAAACAGGATTATTTTGTGATTTGCTATGACACCCGTGGTCATGGGGCTTCATCTGCGCCACAAGGTCCTTATAGCCTTGATCAACTGGGTCAAGATGTTATCAACCTGCTTGATCATTTAAAAATTGAAAAAGCTGCATTCTGCGGTATTTCAATGGGTGGTTTAACCGGTCAATGGCTCGCTATTCATTATCCACAACGCTTTAGCCACGTGATTGTCTGCAACACCGCAGCCAAAATTGGTCAGGAACAGGCCTGGAATGAGCGTGCCGCATTGGTACGTGAACAAGGCCTACAACCAATCGCTTCTACCGCAGCATCACGCTGGTTTACCGAACCCTTTATCCAAAGCAACCCAACAGTAGTTGAAAATCTTCAAAACGACTTGGAAGCTGGCAGCAGCGAAGGTTATGCAAGCTGTTGTGAAGCTTTGGCTAAAGCGGATTTACGTGAACAGCTGAAAGATATTCCTGTGCCGGTACTGGTAATAGCAGGTCAGCAAGATCCGGTAACTACAGTGGCTGATGGTCAGTTCATGCAAGAACGTATTGCCCATAGTCAGCTGTTTGAAATCAATGCCTCGCATATTTCCAATGTAGAGCAACCTGAAGCCTTTAATCAGGCGGTGCAAAAATTTATTGCAGCTTAAAAAAGCACAGAGCAAGAGTAAAAAAGCCACTTTTCGAAGTGGCTTTTTATCTTTTCCATCTTTTTCTCGCATCAGGCCCAGATCACTAAAATTGCAGCAATCACCACCAAGACCAATCCCCAATGTTCCGAGCGGGCCAATTTATCTTTAAAAAAATACGCCGAGATCAGCATACTAAACAGAATCTCGATTTGGCCTAAGGTTTTCACCACCG
This sequence comes from Acinetobacter sp. YH01022, assembly GCF_013420235.1. Lineage (NCBI taxonomy): Bacteria > Pseudomonadati > Pseudomonadota > Gammaproteobacteria > Moraxellales > Moraxellaceae > Acinetobacter > Acinetobacter sp. YH01022. The sequence goes on from NZ_VOYP01000009.1 coordinate 12,698, forward strand.
GTACACTCATCATGCTCATGGCAGTAAACCAGCCGAGCGATGCCATAAAACTGCACACACTTACCTTAAAAGTTAGGCCCAGACGTTGCCACATGGCAATTAAAGTACGGCGACTAAACAGCCCCAGATAAAGCAGCATACTGATACACTGGAAACTGATCACCAGCAGTAATACCCATCCTGCACGGTGTAAATTTGGTAAATTTGTGAGCTCTAAACTGGCTTCTCGTACCAGTAGTGAAGTAATGGCAAAACTTAAACCGCTTCCGATGCCAATAGCCAGTGTTTTGGCTGAGAACCCTGCTATCTGCTGGCCTTTACTCAGCAAAAATACCGCATAACCACCCAGTGCCACCCCAATCCAGGCCAGAAAGGACAAATGGTCAGCCAGAAAAGTTACGCCAATAATCGCGGCCAGTATCGCTTCACTTTTAGCCAGCCCTACCCCAATCGCGTAATTTTTTTGCTTAAACAGCTGTACCATCAATGCAGTGGCTAAAATCTGGCTAGAAGCTGCAATCACAATGTAGACCCAGAACTTTGGCGTGAAGTGGACGATATTTTCAACCGGCTTGAAATAATACAGACTGCCGAGGTAAAGAGCAGCAAATGGCAATCCAAAAATAAACCGAGCCAGCGTGACTCCCCAGACATCGACTGTAGTACTCAGCTGTTTTTGAAAGGCATTACGCCAGGCCTGCATAAATGCTGCCATTAAAGTGAAGAAAATCCAGCTTACTGCCATATGCCTAACGCCAGTACAACAAAAGTGAACTCATTCTATGCTCTAGTCGAAGGCATGACTAATTAAAAATGGGATGGGCTTTGATAGCGCAAAGTTTGGCTTGATACCCTGAACCATAAAAAAATATTAAGCACTGGCTATTTTTAGTTTCAAAAAAATAATCTTAAACAGCTTATCAGGCTTATAGTTAATACTAATAATTTCATATATTTACTTACTTTTTACAGCCTTTATAGGCTGCTAAAATTTTATTTGCAGCGGCTTAACACTTTCAATTCGAGGACTTCATTTAGACTTGAAACATGACTTGAAAATATAAGGATGAATCTGTATTTAGTAGATAAAAGTTGCTTATGATGATCTGAAATCAACCCAAAGGATAAATATTTTGTTAGAGACCAGGAATACTACCAATGGTTCATCTACACCTCTCTATCCCATAAAAGTTAATTTAAAAAAACATCAGGAAATAATTGAAGCGGTTTTCAAAATAAAAAACGGCTTATTCATTATGAACAAACCGTTTTCTTGCTTATATTCGCATTAGAGGAAAACCTGAGTCCTCCTCAATAAGAGTTTACTTTGACAAAGTTTTGCCCCGTGCTGCATGCAGTTTTTTGTAGCTATCGATCAGACGTAAATGACGGTCCAAACCTTCAAGCTTCATGCTGGTTTCAGTTAAACCATAGAAGCGGATACTGCCGTCCATCGAGCCGATCACCGCATCCATACGCTCATCACCAAACATACGGCGGAAATTGGCTTCGTAATCATTCAGATCCATGTCATCGTTAAGTTCTACTTCGAGCACTACATTCATACACTGATAGAACAAGCCACGCTCAACGGTATTGGTATTGTATTGCAGGAAAGTTTCCACCAGCTCTTTGGCTTCTTCAAACTCTTGCAAAGCTATATAAATCAGCAGTTTTAATTCCAGAATGGTGAGCTGGCCCCATACCGTATTGTCGTCAAACTCGATACCAATCAAGGTACTAATTTCAGTGTAATCATCTACTTCAACATCTTCTAGACGTTCAACCAGAGCGACCAGCTGGTCTTCATCCAAACGGTGCAAGTTAAGGATATCTTCACGGAACAATAAGGCTTTGTTGGTGTTATCCCAGATTAAATCTTCAACCAGATAAATTTCCGAATAACCCGGTACTAAAATACGGCAAGCGGTTGCACCTAAATGCTCGTACACGGCCATGTACACTTCCTTGCCCATATCTTCCAGAATGCCGAACAACATTGCCGCTTCTTCAGCATTGGAGTTTTGACCTTGGTTGGTAAAGTCCCACTCTACAAACGCGTAGTCAGACTGGGTACTAAAGAAACGCCATGACACGACACCGCTGGAATCAATAAAGTGCTCGACAAAGTTATTCGGCTCGGTTACCGCGTTACTGCTGAATGTCGGTTTAGGCAGATCATTCAGGCCTTCAAAACTGCGACCTTGGAGCAGTTCAGTCAAACTCCGTTCCAAAGCGACTTCAAAGTTCGGATGTGCACCAAAAGAGGCAAATACACCACCGGTACGTGGGTTCATCAAAGTCACACACATTACCGGATACTGGCCGCCTAAAGACGCATCTTTAACCAGTACCGGAAAGCCTTGCTCTTCCAGACCTTTGATCCCTTCAACAATTTTTGGATATTTTGCCAGTACATGTTCAGGCACATCCGGAAGTGCAAGCTCACCTTCTAAAATTTCGCGTTTAACGGCACGTTCAAAAATTTCAGATAAACACTGGACCTGGGCTTCGGCCAAGGTATTCCCCGCACTCATACCATTGGAAAGATACAGGTTTTCGATCAGGTTGGATGGGAAATAAACTGTTTCACCATCAGAATGACGCACAAATGGCAATGAACAGATACCACGCGCAGTATTGCCCGAGTTGGTATCATACAAATGTGTGCCGAGCAGTTCATCTTCAGGGTTATAAATTTCTAAAGTGTATTCATCCAGAATTTCTTTTGGCAATTCCCCATTTGGACCTGGCTGGAACCATTTTTCATCCGGGTAATGCACAAATTCAGCATTGGCAATTTCTTGCCCCCAGAACTGGTCGTTATAGAAGAAATTACAGTTCAATCGTTCAATGAATTCGCCCAAAGCGGAAGCCAAAGCACTTTCTTTGGTCGAACCTTTACCGTTGGTAAAGCACATCGGCGATTGTGCATCACGAATATGTAAAGACCACACATTCGGTACAATGTTGCGCCATGATGCGATTTCAATCTTCATGCCCAGATTCGCCATAATGCCGGACATATTGGCGATGGTTTCTTCTAATGGCAGGTCTTTACCCGGAATATAAGTACTGCTTTCCGAAGTCAAGCTCGGCATCAGCAAAGCTTGAGCATCGGCATCAATACTTTCCACTTCTTCGATTACGAATTCCGGACCAGTTTGAATCACTTTCTTTACCGTACAGCGATCAATGGAGCGCAAAATACCTTGGCGGTCTTTTTCGGAAATATCAGCCGGTAATTCAACCTGAATTTTAAAAATCTGCTTGTAACGGTTTTCCGGGTCGACAATATTGTTTTGCGACAAACGGATATTATCGGTTGGAATGTCACGCGCTGCACAGTACACCTTTACAAAGTAAGCGGCACATAATGCAGATGATGCGAGAAAATAGTCGAAGGGACCCGGCGCTGAACCGTCACCTTTATAGCGGATGGGTTGATCGGCGATTACCGTGAAATCATCGAACTTGGCTTCTTGTCGAAGGTTGTCAAGATAATTGACCTTAATTTCCATGCGAGCACCTAAATATTCTTATGTGTCAGTGCAACACATAAAAACCAGAAAATAAAATATAAGCCGAATTACAGATAAGAAACTGACTTAAAAAATAGTGTGACTAGCGTCATTCGTATAACAAAGCAAACGACTGACCCTAGAAATGATGGACGGTATTATAGAGGGATTTTGCCTGATTGATAACTTTTGTCTGCTGTTGTCGCCTATTCATTAGAAATGCTTAAAATAGGACAACTTAGATCTGGCAGTATCAAGACAATATTTCCAGACACTTTACTAAATATGTAGGTCTTACTCAGGTATAAGTCACGACTAGACATCATGTGGAGCTTCATCATGAATTGTGAAATAAAGTAAATTTCAATCAAATTATGTAGAAAAAGAAAATAAAAATTACACTGAATTAAAGGGTTCCACACATAAGCTCATAAAAATTTCCACAATAGATACCAAATCTTTTAATAAGATTTTAGCTACAAACTGCAAACCTGCATTTTGTGCCTGTTAGAAGTCTGAACTCGAACTACGACTTCAAGCATTTCTACAAAAAAGGTTTACTCAAATCAGTTGAGGTCAAATGATGATAAAAACAACGCTAAGCATAATCGGACTGTCGCTCGTTTCCACACTGGCTCTGGCTGCCGACCCCTTACATGGAAGCAAATGGAAAACGATTGATGATGTGACCAAGAAACCCTTATCTGTGGTTCAATTTACTGAAACATCGAAGGGTGTGCTTTCAGCAAAGATTGTAGATGTATTGGAAGGCACTGAAGGAGAAAAATGTACCAAGTGTAAGGGTAAATTTTATAATAAACCGCTTCAAGGCGTACAGATCGTATCTGGACTGAAAAAAGCGGGGAACAATAGCTATGATGGCGGAAAAATTACCGATCCTAAAAATGGTAAAACTTATAGCTTTAATGCCAAACTCTCTGAAGATGGCAAAACTTTAAATGGTCGAGGCTACATTGGTATATCTGCCCTTGGTCGAAGCCAGACTTGGGTACGTATCCATTAACAACATCAGATTGAATCAATTAAAAGCGACTTTAATCAGTCGCTTTTAATTGCTATAAGAATTTTTAACTTCAAAAAAACCGCCATGGATTTCATAAAAAAATTCTTTTAACTTCTCGAACTGGGTGTTCTTATGAAAATAAGGACGCATAAGTAAAAAATTATAAATTTGTTCCAGAGTACATAATTCATTTTGCATATTCATGCTTATCCACCTATATAAATATTTTTAGATTGATTTAACCAAATTACAAATTAAATTCTATAACAATATTTTTTATAAAGTAATTATGGTTAAATTTTCTACAAACTAAAGAAATTAATAAATCATTTTTTGCTTACAAGGATAATCGATAACAATAAGGCTTATACTTCCTCCTTAAAAAAGGATAATAATTTTCAATTCAAATTTATAATCAAGAAGATGACGTTATTAATCTTTTTAAATATCATTTCAAGATCATGTCTAATAAACACTCCAAGTGAATATCCACTTGAATTATAAATGCAATATTTTTTCATAGAAAAAATATTGCATTGTGACAAATATACGTCAATGTACATTCGTGTAATCAAAGTTATATAAAATGTAACCATGTTATGCAAAAATATTTAATTAGCAAGTTTAATACCTTATTTTTTAACTATATATTCATTAAATATCAATAATTACAATTTATTTTTTGGCTGATTTTGCAAGTATTTTTAATCGGATTTTAAATGTAAAAAAATACTTGGAATGAGACTTTATCTACATTCTAACACCTTAAAATCTATATTTTTTTAATCTCACTCAGGTACATATTTCAAATTAGACAAAAATAAAATAAGCATAAACTATGTAAAATTTATTTATTCTATGTAGCTTTAATAATATTTTTATCCCTCAATTATTTTTTTAATGATATTTATGAATGAATCAAATAACTAATAGGCAGTAAATATGTGTGACTCAAGTTCTTATTATCACTCCGATCAACATTATGCTCATAACTTGCTACAATTTATAATTCCTTATTTATCCCGAGATAAAAAGTATTGTTTATTTCTGGATATTGATGGAACAATCTCAGAATTTCATCCTGATCCCTCTCAAAGTTTTATTTCATTCACCACCTTAAATACTTTACAGCAGTTAAGTCATTTGAATGTTTTGATCATCTTTCTTACCGGTCGTTCAGTCAAGGTTGCCTCAAAACTCCTGTTTCCTTTAAAAATGCCCATAGCAGGTACGCATGGCCTGGAAATAAAAATCGATGACGACACTCAATTCAGTATTGCTACAAATGCAATTCATTTTTCTTCATTACAAGACGATATTCTAAAACGCTGTCAGCCCTATCCTCAATTGTTGATTGAAAACAAAACCTATTCTGTTGCCATACATTATCGTCAACATCCTGAACTTGCTGATATTGCAAAACAAATTACTGAAGAAACTCTAGAAACCTACCCAGAACTGAAAATAAATGAAGGGAAATATGTATTTGAATTGCTCCCTCAACAGGCAGATAAGGGACAAGCGATTCAAACGATGTTGGAGTATTTAAATCTTAATGATGTATTCGCTATTTTCATTGGGGATGACAAAACCGACGAATCTGGCTTCAAAGTTATCAATCAGTTAGAAGGTATCAGTATAAAAGTTGGACCAGAACCTACCCAGGCGCATTACCGACTAAAAAATATTGAAGATGTTACTGATTTTCTTGATTTATTTTCACAATTCTTAGAAGAACATTGTTTGAGACTGTCTCAAGTATCAGAGGGAGAAAAAGCATGTCTAGATTAATCGTATTATCGAACCGTGTCAGTTTACCCAATCCCGATAAATCTACCGCTGGGGGATTAGCCGTGGCCTTGCAAGATGCACTTGCTGATATTGGTGGAATCTGGCTAGGTTGGAATGGTGAAAAAATCGCCAACCATCAAGAGCCGCTCTTTAATCAAACTGAATATAAAGATGTGGAATACGTTACATGTCCTTTAACTGAAGAGCAGTACCAAAACTATTACTGTGATTTTGCCAATAATACTTTATGGCCAGCAATGCATGATCGCGCCGATTTAATTGAATACCAAGCTCAGCAATACACGACCTATCAACAGGTTAATCAGCTATTCGCCAGACAGCTCAAACAAATGGCCGAGCCCGACGATTTGATCTGGGTACATGATTACCATTTTTTAAGTGTGGCGCGTTATTGTCGGGAAATGGGCATGAAAAATAGAATTGGATTTTTCCTGCATATTCCCTTTGCTGGCCTAAAGATCTGGAATTTAATTCCTACCGCACAATCATTGATTCAAGACCTTTGCCAGTATGATGTTGTGGGTTTACAAACTGAACATGACCAGCAGCAATGTATGCAAGTGTGCAGTCATTATCTGGCTACTCAGCCTATCAATACTCACATGTTGAGCTTTAATCATCATCAGGTCACTGTGCAATGTTATCCGATTGGGGTTAACCCCGAACTGATACAAAAAGTCGCCGAGCAAAAAGATGAAAATACTTCCACTATATTTGAATTTGAGAGTCTAAGTGATCAGCAAACCATTATTAGTGTCGATCGCATTGATTATTCCAAAGGGTTAATCGAACGGTTTAATGCCCTGGAAGCATTTTTACAGAGCAATCCTGAATACCATAAGCATCTTACCGACATACAAATTGCCTGTCCCTGCCGTATGGAAATTGCCGCGTATAAAGATTTATTTGAGCATTTACAGTCCAAGGTGGATTTGATTAATCAGGAATTTTCTCAAGATGACTGGTTACCGATTAACTGCACCCATGCCACCATTTCACATGATGTATTAATGAAAATTTATCGGCAAGCCAATATTTGCTGGGTAAATTCTTTGCGTGACGGGATGAATCTGGTAGCCAAAGAGTTTATCGCGGCCCAGGACCCGGAAAATCCGGGAGTACTAATTCTTTCAAAATATACCGGTGCAGCAGCACAGATGTCTGAAGCATTAATGGTCGATCCTGAAAATTGCAGCAGCATGATTCATGCATTAAAAAAAGCCTTAACCATGGCAAAATCGGAACGTTTGGAACGTTATCAGCAATTAATGAATGGCTTAAAAAGTTTTGATATCAATGACTGGCGTAATGCATTTTTAGCCGATCTGAAAGGCGCTGAAAAAGTGAATATCCTCCCCTCATTGACTAAAAAAATCTTGTCAGAAAATTGCGAATTATTAAGTATTTAAAACAAGAATTTTATATTTTTTAGTGATAAAAAACGAGCATATCAACTCTTGAATATGCTCGTTCTATTTTAATAAATTAAATCAAGATATTAAGAAGCTTTGACCTGAGTAAAACGGTTTAAAAAAGCAATGGTTAAAAGCAAAGTCGCAATAAACCCAAAGACGACAGACAAGCCCATCATTTCACTGCTAATCCCAACCAAAGCAGGTCCCAATAAAGAGCCTGTATACGCCATGGTAGAGACACATGACAATGCGGCTGCTTTAGACATGACACTTTGACGGCCCACACGTGAAAACATCACCGGAACAATATTCGAACAACCCCAGCCCAGTAAAGCATAGCCTAATAAAACCACAATCCAGTGTGGAGCAACCACCACCGTAAACAGTCCAAGCGCTGCACAAACTGCACTGTAGATGATGATATTTTTTTCACCCAGAGCCTTAATTAAATAATGACCTGCAAAACGCCCCGAAGTCATGGCAATTGCAAAGCAGGTATACGCCAGACCAGCTAAAGCAGGTTTTACGCCGTATTCATTGATCAGATAAATTCCGCTCCAATCCATTGCCGAACCTTCTGAAAGAAAAGCAATAAAACACACCAGACCCATTAAAATGATTAACGGACTGGGGAATTTTTTGGTCTTGCTTTCAACTTCAGTAGTATCGTTTTTTGCTTCCTTTTCAATGACCGCTAAACTGTTAGGCACAGCCATGACGCTCAAAACCATCAATAAAAGACAAATTGCCAAAGCACTCATCAAGGGGCTCACACCCGCTGCAAGTAAGGCAGTAACAGTCATGACTCCGGCCAGACCACCTAAACTACACATGCCATGAAACTGCGACATCATGCTTTTGGCACTGTTTTTTTCCACAATCACAGCTTGTAAATTAATTGCCACACCCAGGCTACCCGCAGCTGTACCAAACAGGAACAAAGCAATGGCCATGATCAAAATACTACTGCTTAAGGCAAAGGTGGGTAAAACCATGAGCAACAATAAAACGGCTACGGAAATAATGGCACGACACCCCACTTTCTGGATCAGTAAACCTGTTGCAGGCATTGCCAGCATGGAACCTGCACCGATACATAGCAATAAGGTACCAAAATCGGCATGATTCAAATGAAGTCGCTGCTGTGCATAAGGAATCAGCGGAGCCCATGCTGCTGTACTGAGACCTAAACTAAAGAAGCTCAGTAATGTAGATAAGCGCTGTGCAGAGTGCTGAGTTGCATGATCCAGATGTGCTGTTTTAGTTAAAAACATATGTGTGCCACCACAAGAAATAGGTTTTTTGGCCGTCCCTTTCAGGATAATTTCCAGAGAAAAACCCCGGAAGAATTATAGATATTTTCTATAAATCAACCAGGGTTTTAATTTGGCGAAATTATACACAAAAAAAGAGCAAATCAAGCCGATTTTTTAGGAGTTTTAAAAAATATTTTGTAACTGCTGCAAATATCTAATCTCTTTAGGTAAAAGAACAACAAATAATTTAAAACTTCAATTATTTTAAAATAAATTAATATAAAACAATATTTTATGTTTTTTAAAATTTCCACTAAATAATCATATCATTGAAATAATTATAAAAATTTTCTCAAGATTATCTGATCTTTTCCATCGAAGATTTTTATGGCAATTATTTAGAGGAAAAGCCAAATTTAAAATGGTTATTCATTAATATTTTTATAAGATATATGACTAACTACAGAAATCTGCCAAAGATTCAATATTTTAATTTCATAGCAGACCTCTACCTCAGTGCATGAGGCTAGCTTTAGTTCGTTTTTCAGCAATCCTGTCGAGTCATTTTTATGAGGAAGTGGCTCTATTTCAACTTTCCTTTGAAAAGTAAAATGATCATTCAACTATCTCGATGACCCGATAAAAAAGCCCTATAGTTTTACGCTACAGAGCCGGTTTTTAAACTTCAAGATTTTATTTATTTTTAGAATAATGATCTTCAATGAGACAATCTTAACCTTCTACAGATTCATTTTTTTATGCTCTGCATGGGGCTCATCCGTTTTACCGGTAAGACTTCCTTTCATCACCTTAAACAGTTGGGTCATTTTATTGTCTGTGACATTCCAATACTCGGCACTGACGGCTTCCGCAACCAGAACCCGTACACTCGGATCATCTCTTCCTTCGAACCAGTTTTCAGCCGATGAGTTCCACAGTTCATCAATCAGGGCTGAGTTTGTACTGATATGTGCATGTGCACTAATTGACACATAAATGCTATCTGAAGGTTTAGCGAAGGACAATCCAATCTGATTACGTCCAGATTCAATCGCATTCACCAGATCATTGGTATTTTTCAAAATAAAGTAAAGGTTCTGGCTTTCATTCATGCGTTCAGAATTAAGCATAGTCATGGGTTGTGCATGGATTTCCTGGGATTCAGTACTATGACTGATCATTGAAAATCGTATCTCTTTAATCAGTTCCCATAATTTTTCACGATCTTGATTATCTGTCATCATTATTCTCCTGCAATAGACCTAATAAATAAACTCTCTAATTTTGTGCTTAACTTCTGTTCAAGATTAATTATATTTTCCAGTTTTAATATCCTATCTAACTGATTTTATACATTTGCATAATAAAAGCTGTTAGCAATGATCAAAAGAATTAACGAAGACCAATTCTGTTACATTCAGCTGGAAAGGTTTTCAGATTCTTGAGATAAATAAGAATAAAAATGAGATATAGGCAAAAAGAAGCCCCTTGTAACTCACTCGGGGCCGTTTGAAACTTGCTTTAAACTAAGTTTGGTTTAGTTATTGATGTCTTTTATTTTATAGTGTATGTACAGTTTTTTATACATACTGAATTAACCGATACTTGTTGTTGAGTGATCAAATGAATGGCTCTCCTCTATAAATATGGTGATTTAAATACAGCAGGAACTATGCCAAAAAATAAAATGAATGATTTCTGAAAAATAAAAAATCCCAGATAAAAAGATGAGACATTTTAGTAGAATCAACCCGTTTTTGAACTCAATGTTCATATCTTGGTATTAGGCTGTTGCACCAAATTGTTCCCTTAGTTTTTGGTCTTACAAATTTTTGACCTGATCCGGTTCATTAAAGGTCACACGGTAATTTTGACGATGGTTTGGCCAAAAATCTGTAATTGTAAAATGTTGGATTAAACGGTTACCCTCAAGACAATGCCATTTTTCTCCCAGTGATGGCTATAAGTATATTACAGCACCTGCCCTGTTTTTCACCGTTTCCCCTTTCTCAATAACATAGGCATCATTGTTATTGCCATCGTTGATCAGTATTCAGCGCATGAAATAGATGAAATTCGAGCGAACGTAGAATATTTCATTAAAGATTTTGAAGCCTTATTAATTTTTTTCAGCTAAAAAATGTCATGAATCATTCATATTCATGACATCTTCTGTAGACGTAGGTGTATATGATTATTTTGCTTTCTTATAGACCGAGCCTGAACCCACCAGATTGCCGGTTTTCTCATCAATCGCAAAATCAACCATAGCCGCACCAGCATTGACCTCAAGAAAACCATTCTTGCCCACTGAGGCAGGTACAGGATTTTTCTTTTCAGTTTTACCCGTCGCTTTATCTTTAATAGTATTGGTAATGAAATAATTGTCACCATTCTTGGAAATGACTAGGATATTTTCCAGTTTTGGATTTTCCAGGGTGTTTTTCCAGTTCCCCTGATAATCCGGTGCTTCAGTAGTACAAGCAGTTAACAACAGTGCTAATGAGATTCCTGAAAAATATTGAAGATATCTCAAAACTTAAGACCTTGAATGTTACGACGCGGTCATTATAAAAAGAACCCTCTGAGGGTTAAGCGAGATCTTGTAGGCAAAGCGTTTCAGCCGTAATGAGTCTGTCTTGTCTTCGTCATTTTTTTGAAAACTCTCTCCACATTTCATTCATAAAAACTTAATTTAGAATTAGATTAGAAATTAAAAAACCCATCATAAGATGGGTTTTGTTTTATACATTTAGCTATCTTTATGCAGTTTTATGCATGTTTCCAGTCTCTTCAAATGTTGCATGCCAAGACAAGGCTTCTTCAAGAAGATGTGGGGTTTGTCCACCATGCTGGCAAGCACGTTCAAAATAATCATTCAGTTCATCGCGATAATCAGGATGCGCACATAAATCGATAATCTTGCGGGCACGCTCACGCGGAGCCAGACCGCGTAAATCTGCCAGACCGTTTTCTGTCACCAAAATATCAACATCATGATCGGTATGGTCAGTATGGCTAACCATTGGAACTACAGATGAAATAGCCCCACCTTTGGCGACCGATTTGGTCACAAAAATTGCTATATGGGCATGCCGGGTAAAATCACCTGAACCACCGATACCATTCATCATTTTAGTGCCGGTGACATGGGTAGAATTGACGTTTCCGTAAATATCAAACTCCAGTGCGGTATTGATGGCAATAATCCCCAAACGGCGAATGATTTCAGGATTATTGGAAATTTCCTGCGGACGCAGCACAATCTTGTCTTTGTATTGTTCAAAATTCTGCATCACATGTTGTGCACAAGAATCTGACAAGGTCATTGAACAACCTGAAGCAAAGGTCATTTTACCTGAATCAATCAACTCAAAGGTACAGTCCTGTAACACTTCCGAATACATTTCCAAGTCATGAAAATTGGAATGTTCAAAACCTGAAAAAACCGCATTGGCAATCGAACCGACTCCAGACTGTAATGGGCCCAGATTTTCCGGTAAACGTCCAGCTGCCACTTCGCCTTCAAAGAACTGAATCAGATGTTTGGCAATAGCCAAAGTATCCTCATCCGGTTCATCCATGTTAAAAGAGGTATCAGGAATGTCATTCAGCACAATCGCTGAAATTTTTTCCGGACTGACCTGAATTCCTACGGTACCAATCCGGTCACCCACATGAATCAACGGAATCGGTGCGCGGTTCGGACGGGCTTTCGGTACATAAATGTCATGTACGCCTTCCAGCACCGGATTAATGGTATTGTCAATTTCGACAATCACATGATCTGCCATTTCCACAAAGTTGGCCGAGTTACCGCATGAACCGGTTGGAATAATCTGCCCATCTTCAGTAATCGCCGTTGCTGCAATCACCGCGACATTAATCGACGGCAAGTTGTGATGACGGATGTTATCGGCCATTTCAGACAAATGCTGATCGATATACATCACCTCACCAGCATTGATGGATTTACGCAGACCGGGATCAGCCTGATAAGGATAACGGCGCTCAATTGCATGAGCTTCATTTAAACGGCCATCAATTTTATTGCCCAGGCTGGCACCTGTCGCCAGGGTAATTTTCAAGGGATGCTCTTTGGCATGTTCAGCCAGCGCCAACGGTACTGCTTTTGCCTCACCTGCACCACCAAAACCACTTAAACCGACTACAGCACCGTCTTGAATCAATTTAATCGCTTGTTCAGCAGACATAACTTTGTCGCGAAGGGAGACTAAGCGAATGCGATCTAAACCATTCATAATAAAAATCTCAAAAATAAACATATTGTTTTTCACCATCCCGGCGTGCTGGAATGGTGGTTGTTATTGCTTATTAAATTCTAATTCGTTACTTATCGCTCTACGCTGATAGAGACTTTTTAGATCAGCTCGACTGCAACAGCAGTTGCTTCACCACCACCAATACATAAACTGGCAATGCCTTTTTTACCACCGGTACGTTTTAGGGCATGTACTAAAGTCACGATAATACGTGAACCTGATGAACCGAGTGGATGACCCAATGCACAAGCACCACCATTGATATTCACTTTTGCTTCATCCAGATTGAACGCATCTATCGCAGCCATCGCCACCATGGCAAATGCTTCATTGATTTCCCAAAGATCAACCTCCTGAGCATTCCAGCCGGCTTTTTTCAATACTTTTTCAATCGCACCGACTGGTGCAATACTGAATTCTGTAGGATGTTGTGAGTTGGAGCCATAAGCGACAATTTTTGCCAGTGGTTTTAAGCCCCGTTGCGCCGCAATTTCCTCTGAAGTCAGCACTAAAGCCGATGCACCATCTGAAATCGAACTGGAATTGGCGGCAGTAATGGTGCCATCTTTTTTAAATGCAGGACGTAAAGTTGGAATTTTATCGGCCTTGGCATTCAGCGGTTGTTCGTCTTGCTCAACAACTACATCACCTTTACGTGAAGACACGGTTACAGGCACGATTTCTTCTTTAAAATAACCATTGTTGATGGCAGTGACCGCTTTATTCAACGAGCTGATTGCAAAGGCATCTTGCTGTTCGCGGGTATAACCTTTTTTATCTGCCATTTCTTGTGCAAGAATACCCATAGAAAGACCGGTTTCAGCATCTTCCAGACCTTCCTGAAACATATGATCGGTGATTTTGCCATGTCCCATACGATAACCGGAACGCGCCTTGTCCAGTAGATATGGTGCATTACTCATCGATTCCATACCGCCTGCAACTACAATTTCAGCAGAACCGGCTTTAATAGCATCAGCAGCCTGCATCACCGCTTTCATGCCTGAACCACAAATTTTATTAATAGTAGTTGCACCCGTACTGTCAGGTAAACCTGCCTGACGCATGGCTTGGCGTGCCGGACCCTGTTTTAAACCGGCCGGAAGTACACAGCCAAAAATTACTTCATTAATATCTGTGGGTTGCAAGCCCGAACGCGCTATAGCTTCTTTAATAGCTGCTGCACCTAAATCTGGTGCTGTACATGGAGACAGTGCTCCTTGGAAGCCACCCATTGCTGTACGAACACCATTTACAATAACAATCATTTTTTCCATCCTAATTTATCAATCTTGTTGTGTGACATGAGCTATACCTTCAGCTCATGTCATTTCCATCTTTATTAAACCCTGTATTAAAGCATCGTGCCAAACTTAAGATTGGGCAGTAAAGTATTCCTCTGGTAACTGCATCACTACATCGGGACCGGCTTGAATACGTTGTACACGTGCAGCCAGGTCAGGTAAAACTTTGGCTACATAATACTGCGCTAACACCAGTTTGTTCTGGAAGAACGCTTCCGCTTTTGGTTGAGCGGCCTGGCTAATACGCGCATACATATAGACAAAACTGAGTAATCCCACTACATGCAAGTAATCCACTGCTACAGCATTAGATAACTCTGGCGCCGTTTTTGCCTGATCCACAATGAAAGCGGTAATGTCTTCAACCTGTGTACACACATTTAATGTAGCGGCTTTAATTGGCAAGGCATCATCTAAAGCTTGTGCAAACTCACGAATTTCCACAATGTATTCAGCAAGGTATGCACCACCGCATTTGATGGTCTTACGGCCAATCAGGTCAATCGCCTGAACGCCGTTGGTGCCTTCGTAAATTTGGGAAATACGCAAGTCACGAATACATTGTTCCATGCCCCATTCACGAATATAACCGTGACCACCAAACACCATTTGTGCTTCCAGGCTTGAATCAAGTGCCTTGTCGGTTAGATAAGCTTTTGCAATTGGGGTAAGCAATGCAACACGGTCATTCGCTTTACGTACTGCTTCTGCATCGGTGGAGTATTTGGTAATGTCGAGCTGTTGTCCCACATAAACCGCAAAAGCACGTGATGCTTCATTGTTGGCACGAGCATTCAGCAACATACGACGCACATCGCCATGCACTAAAATAGAATCGGCTGGTTTTTCAGGCGCTTTTGCACCGGTTGCCGAACGGCCCTGCAAACGGTCTGTGGCATATTGTGCAGCATTCTGGTAGGCAAACTCAGCCGCGCCAATCCCTTGGATCCCCATAGATAAGCGTTCGTAGTTCATCATCACGAACATGGCCGCCAGACCTTCATTTTCCTTACCCACGATATAACCTTTGGCACCATCAAAGTTCATCACGCAAGTCGCAGATCCCTTAATCCCCATCTTATGTTCGATAGAACCGGCAGATACGGCATTACGTTCACCCACCGATCCATCTGCATTGACATGGAATTTCGGCACGATGAATAAGGAAATACCACGTGAGCCAGCTGGTGCATTGGGTGTTTTTGCCAGAACTAGGTGAATGATGTTTTCAGACAGGTCGTGTTCACCACTGGTAATAAAGATTTTTGTACCGGTAATATTGAAAGAGCCATCTTCATTCGGTTCTGCTTTGGTTTTGATCAGTCCGAGATCTGTACCAGAATGCGGTTCTGTCAGACACATGGTACCTGACCATTCACCAGTGTAGAATTTTGGTAGATAAGTCTCTTTTTGTTCTTGGGAAGCACGGTCATTAATCGCCATACCTGCACCCACAGTCAGTAATGGGTAGAGCATAAATGAGGGGTTCGTACTCCAGATCATTTCATCAGCCAGTACCGTCAGCATTTTAGGCATGCCCTGACCGCCCCATTCTTCAGGTGCCCCCAGACCTACCCAGCCACCTTCGGCAAACTGTTTAAATGCTTCTTTAAAACCTTTAGGTGTAGTCACCACGCCATTATTAAACTGTGCGCCGCCTTCTTCATCACTGCTGCGGTTTAGATCAAGGATGACGTTTTTAGAAAACTTGGCCATTTCCTCTAAAATCGCATTCGCCGTTGCCATATCTAAATGAGCGAGGTTTTCATTACCCTGCCAGAATTCATCTGCCTTAAATACATCATTTAAAATAAATTCCATGTCTTTAAGGGGTGCGTTATAAATAGGCATATTGCTTTCCTTATGTGAAGACTTCGCATTAAAAATAGTGAAGTGCTTTTTAAAGTTGTAAGAACCTATACTGAAATAACGGATTTATTCTCACATACATCTCTCTAAGTAAAATTTGACCATTCGCGCAGTTTGCAACATCCATGAAGAAAAAAATGAATGTAGCGAGAATCAGGTTTAAAAACTTTACTCATCAGCTCGAGTGCTCAGAATCATTTCATCATTACTATTATGAGCAACGAATAAAACATGGTTTCTGTAAATCACTTTAAACTGAACCACTCACCATCAAGCCTAAGCTTAAATATGTGAATGAAATACGGTTAAATCAGCATATCTGCTCTTTGCGTTTTATGGGTTAATCCCTTTTTTCAACGCAAAAAGACAATAAAATAATTATGCGGTAATTGGAATTTTATTGATGATTATTGACCTCTCAGGTTCTCACTGATTGACTTTTATTTTGTGCTATGCAATTGCAAATCTAAGCTGATTTAATGTGCTTCGTTAACCATCAGTTTATATTGCCTCTCTTGCATTAAAACAAAAAAGTGCTTTTTATTTTCTTATGCTAAAAACAAAGCAGTGCTTTGTTTTTAGCTCATATCAGACATTAGTTGGGTTGTCATAGGCTTGATATCGGTATATTTTAAATTGGCTTTTTTTATGTCTTTCTGGGACTTGCGATGAATACGGTACGCCAACAAAATTTTCAATTACGCAAAGAGAAAATTTTAGCCATGGCAGAAACACTGTTGCTGGATAATAATCAGGACATTACCCTGGCAGAACTTGCGTGTGAGCTGGATATTGCCAAAGGGACCATTTATAAACATTTTAAAAGCAAGAATCAGCTCTATTTAGAACTGATCATCTTGAATGAAAAAAGATTATTGGAAATTTCAAAAAAATATAAAAATAATATTAAAACCTATGTTTCACAGTACATGCTCTACAACATGTTAAATTCCAACCGGACCATTTTATTGCATGTGATTGAAGAACGCTTAACCAATAATGAACGCAAGCTGAAAGAATTATTTGAACAGCTTTATCGGGTACGTGAAGAGCGGATTATTGAAATTAAGGACATGACCGACGAATATCTAAAATCCTTCAATAGTGCCATGTCGATTCGCGACTATTTGTCTTATATCTGGACGGTCACCTATGGTGCTTCCTTGTTGCTCAATTCAACCCATTACCAGAAAGCCATTGGTTCACGTGAACGCCTGATTAAACTGTATATTAACCAGGCCTTAATGACCCCGGATAAAATTTCTTGATGTCCGGGTTTCAATAAATCAATTATTGATGAATGATTTTATGCATAGGGTCATCCAGGTCATTCATTTTCGAGAACAATTCATAACACATCTGCCGCAGCCATTGATGGCTGGTCTTGTGATGGCAGGACATATGCCAATATTGCTTGACTGCATAGGTGGGGAAAGTAATCGGTGCATCAAAGATCTGTAAATTGCCGCGCGACAATAACACTTCACTTAAATAATAAGGTACGGTCGCAATTGCATCGGTTTCCTGTACCACTAGCCCAACGCCCAGATAACTGGGCAAGCGCATCAAGATATTACGTTTCAGTTCTAAATTTAACAATTCATTTTCAATATGATAATGCCCCATTCCGGCATCAATATCGATATGGGGTTCATTGATATATTGTTCAGTGCTTAGACTGTTTTCGCTCAGCCGCGGATGGTTTTTGGATGCAATCACCACATAATATTGCTCAAACAGTTTTTGCTGATAAAAACCATTTTCCAGATGGGGTAAAAAACCAATCGCCAGATCAATTTCTCCATTGGCCATTTGATAACTGGTTTCAGAAGTAATGGCGCGAACATTTAAACGAATATTTGAAGCATGCTGTTTTAAATATTGGGAAATTTTAGGCAATAACACCAAATGCGACACATCGGTCATGGCAATAGTAAATTTCTGCTGTGAAGTAGTCTGGTCAAAATCAACGGTGAAATTATTGATGATTTCAACTTTACTTAAGGCTTCACTGACCAGTGGAAACAGCTGTTTCGACAGTTCAGTCGGCACCATTTCATTGCCGATTCTTAAGAAAAGCGGGTCATTATAATGCTGACGAATTTTATTCAGGATATTACTGACTGTGGGCTGACTCATGGCCAGATATTCAGCCGCGACAGAAACACTTTTATATTTATAAATATAAAGAAAAACGCTGAGTAATTTACAGTCGAGCTCAAACACCGATTCAAATCCCTAAATCTTTAATTTGTAGAGGCAATACATCATCTGCCTTTTGAGTGCTATTTCCAATGTCCATTTATACCGAAATAGCATGCCATACGAATAAGCTTTGGCTGAAGCTTATAAAATAAATTCTATCAATAAAAATCAAAATAACATAACAGACCGCTTTCATCATGGTTGACACCCTCTTTTTATTTTTCTCCGTAAGCAGAATTGAAATGTATTTCAAGTCTGTGTAAGAAAAATCAAAGGGATGGATGAAAGAGGTCTAAAGAAGCAAATCACTCAAACGGTTTGACTTAAACCTGACTGCCTCAAATTTAAGTCAAACCTTAACGTGTGAGCAATTAATCTGCTGAAATATCTTCAAACAATACTGAAGATAAATAGCGCTCACCGGCATCCGGTAAAATTACCACAATGTTTTTACCGGCATTTTCAGGACGTGCTGCCAATTGAGCTGCGGCTGCCATGGCTGCACCACTTGAAATACCCACCAGAATACCGTCATGGGTTGCTGTTTTGCGTGCCCATTCAATAGCTGTATCACTTTCAATAGCAATGACTTCATCCACTAAATCCAGATCCAGGTTTTTCGGAATAAAGTTGGCGCCAATGCCCTGAATTTTATGCGGTCCCGGAGTCAATGGCTCGCCACGTTTCGTCTGACCAATAATCGGTGATTCCGCAGGTTCCACAGCAACCGAATAAAGCGGCTGATTTTTTACCTGTTCAAAATAACGTGAAATACCGGAAATGGTGCCACCCGTACCGACGCCAGACACTAGGATATCGACTTTACCGCCAGTAGCTTCCCAAATTTCGGGGCCTGTGGTCTGTTCATGGATTTTCGGGTTGGCCGGGTTTTCAAACTGTTGCGGTAAAAAATACACATCCGGTTGTTCCGTGGCTAAACGTACTGCTTCATCGACCGCACCTTTCATGCCTTTGGCCGGTTCAGTCAGTACCAGATTTGCACCAAAAGCCTTCAGCACCTTACGGCGCTCAACACTCATGCTTGCAGGCATGGTTAAGGTAATGTCATAACCTTTGGCAGCTGCAACAAATGCCAGTGCAATACCGGTATTACCACTGGTTGGCTCGACAATATGCATGCCCGGTTTAAGCAAACCTTTTTCTTCAGCATCTACAATTAAAGCGGCACCTACCCGGCATTTCACCGAGAATGCCGGATTACGGCTTTCAACTTTTGCCAATACGGTTGCATCGGATGAAATGGCACGATTAATACGAATTAAAGGTGTATTGCCAATCGCTTCAGCATTATCACTATAAACCGCTATGGCTAAATTGTTCGGTGCTGGAAAAGCAGAATCAGTACTCATTTTAACTCCTTGAGCTGTCTTTTGATTTTAAAGTCATGCGCTCATCATAAGCCATTTAGACCTTCAATATAAGTTTTTCTATTGCTATGCTTATTCAACTTAAGTTGTGATTTCAATCTAAAAAACAATGCTTTTTAAACCGATAAGCTTGTAATATTGACCAAAGAGTTACCACTTAAATGACGTAATTGTCATCAATAAAGTTTGTATTTATTCATGCAATTGCACACAATATCCAGCAAATGAAAACTGATTTAGGGAATCACATGTCTCATAAGAGTTATAGCCGGTTCTATCGACAATTTACACAGAAAATTTTAGATAAAATTGTGACTCCTCAAGTCTTGGGTAATACTGAAAAATTAAAAAAAACCTTAGAATATCAAACAGATAAAAAAATAATTTGCTATGTATTACAAGATGCATCCTTAAGCAACACGGTCCTGATTGATACTGAAGCCAAAGCACGCCAACTGCCTTCTGTTTTTACACCTTTCAGCATTCAGGAGTTGCAGGAAGATGATTCTATTCTGGCTTTAAACCTACCTAACTCACAAAATCAAACCTATCATTATTCGGCCAAGCTCATTCGGCTGATTGAAGCTCTGGAAAAATATCCCGAATACGAAATAGAACTGGTTCCGGTGACGGTTTTATGGGGCCGCTCACCCGAATATGAAGACTCCTGGTTTAAAGCCTTATTTGCCGATGCCTGGGCGACACCATCCAAATTAAAGCAGGCCTTGAATATTTCTTTATATAGCCGTGAAAACTATATTGAATTTCACAAACCCATTTCCCTAAGAGCAGCTATAGAAAAATCTAAAATTGAATATCCAAACTTTTCCCCGGCACATTCTGTGGTCAAGGAACTTAATAGCAATTTCAATAAATACAAAGAAGCCATTTTAGGTCCCGACTTATCCGACCGCCGTAATCTCATTAACAAGTTAATGAAAACCGAAACGGTGCAAGATGCCATTCGTAAAGAAAGTATTGACAACAAAATCAGCATGTTCGAAGCAGAGAACCGTGCCAAAGGCTATTTAACCGAAGTGGTTTCGGACTTTTCCTATTCTACCCTACGTTTTGCCGAACTGGCGCTGACCAAACTCTGGACGCAACTTTATGATGGAATTGAAGTGCATAATTTCGATACCGTTCGCGAGCTGGCCAAAGATTACGAAATTGTCTATACCCCATGCCATCGCAGTCATATTGACTATTTATTGCTGTCTTATGTGATTTTTAACCGCGGCTTGATGGTTCCGCATATTGCGGCAGGCATTAACCTCAACCTGCCTGTGGTCGGTCAGATCATGCGTGGTGGCGGTGCTTATTTCATCCGTCGCACATTTAGCGGAAATGAGTTATATACCTCTGTTTTTAAAGAATATTTACATAGTTTATTGTCGCGTAACACCCCTTTGGAATACTTTATTGAAGGCGGCCGTTCACGGACTGGTCTGCTGTTACCACCGAAAAAAGGCATGCTGTCGATGACGGTACAAAGCCATTTACGTGGTGCAACCAAGCCGATTGCCTTTATTCCCACTTATTTTGGTTATGAAAAACTGATTGAAGGCACCTCTTATTTAAATGAACTAAATGGCAAACCAAAAGAAGCCGAATCGATCTGGGGCATCTTGAGTTCAGTCCGTAAAATTGAAAAAGTCTTTGGCCAGGTGCATGTCAATTTTGGGGAACCGGTTTTTCTGGATCAGGTTTTAGCTGAACATCAAGCCAGGGATATTAAACTCGACATTCATGATGAATTACCCCAGCCTGTGATTCAAACCGTGAACCAAGTTGCAAATTCTATTTTGGAAAATATTAATAAAGCAGTGGTAATTAATCCCATCTCTTTAATTTCACTTATTTTATTGAATGCAGATAATCACGCTTTAACTGAACATGATTTAATCGGTAAAATTGATCAATATCGTCATTTATTAAAAATAATGAAATATGATGCAAAAATGATCATGACAGAATTATCGAGCACAGAGATTATTCAATATGCTGCAAAATTAAAACAGGTTGAAATCTTCAGCCAAAATAACCAAAACTGGGTACGCGTTGCCGAAAGTCAAAAAATTCTATTAAGTTATTTTAGTAATAATATTCTACACTGTTTTATTTTACCGGCATTAATTGCAATGCTGGTGCATTCGTATAAAAAAATCTCTACACGTTATTTAACCGACACCCTTAAAAATATTTATCCCTATTTTAAAGAAGAATTTTTCTTAAAATGGTCTATGGATGAATTAGAAAAAGAAATCACAATCATTATAGATGGTTTAGAACATTTAGGCTGGATTGTTCGTCAGGATCAAACCCTTTCTATCCCAGCCGATGAACACATGCAAAACCAGTTTGTAACATTGGCCCATTTGTCTGCTTCTAGCCTAAATAACATGACTATGATTGCTACATTACTTCAGCAATATGCTTCGTTGCAAGCACTGAGCCTGAAAGAACTGGAGAAAATGGGTAAAGCGGTACTAAACAAACTGTCACAAACCAAAAAGATTCAGGCCGGTTATTATTTTGACAGCGCCACATTAAAAAGCTTTATTGCTATATTAAAAGAAAAAAGTCTGCTCAGTACTCAAGAAAATCATTTTGTCATTAGCGATGATTTTGAAGAAAAAATGTCTGCAATTTTTAACTGGTATAATCCTGAAACGCGTCAGGCAATCACTGAAGCCGTGCATTTTAATGAAAAAGAATTAAAAGGATTTAAATAGACCCATAAAAATTGATGAATCATATTTTGCATTGCTATCAGGCATTTAATCTGGATTAAATGCCTTATTTTAATGGATATAAGAATATCTGATAATTACTTTCATAAAAAACCATTGAAAATGTTACATTTTCATCCTATATGAGATTAATCAGGCAGTATACTGCCTAAGTTACTGTTGCGTAGTATGGAAATGCTGTATGAACACCGATCTTGAAATTGCTTCTATGCATGAGTCTATTGATGTTGTTGTCACAATATTAAAATCATTAGCCAATACAGATCGTTTACTTATTTTATGTCATCTTGCCAAACAAGAATTAAATGTCTCCCAAATAGAACAGACGACAAAAATAAGCCAGCCTACCTTATCACAGCAACTGATGATGCTACGTAAAAGCGATATGGTGACTACACGTCGTGATGGAAAACAGATTTTTTATTCCATTAAAGATGAAAAACTGGTTCAGGTCCTCAATACCCTATATCAACTCTATTGTCCTAAAAATTTAATTTAATCATATAAATAAAAGAAAATTGAGAAGATGTAATCGTCCTGATAAGACTTCTTAGCATTTTTTATGCATAATATATCTAAAATAGTGATTTAGCTTTAGATATGTCAGATTTAAATTCTCGCTTAACGGCGCTATTACCGGCTTGGCGCTGGCTGCGTACCTACAACCACGCCAAGTTTAAATCTGACCTTCTTTCAGCCCTAATTGTCATCGCAATGCTGGTTCCGCAAGGTATGGCCTATGCCATGCTGGCAGGACTACCGCCCATTACGGGACTGTATGCCAGTATTTTACCCATGATCATTTACGCCATGGTCGGGAGCAGTCCTACGCTTTCTATTGGCCCGGTCGCGATTATTTCCATGATGACTTTCGCGACACTCAATCCCTTATTTGAGGTTGGCTCGCCGGTTTATATACAGGCAGCCTGCCTGCTTGCAGTAATGGTGGGTGTCATTTCCTTATTGCTCGGGATATTTCGATTTGGCTTTCTGATTCAGCTGATTAGTCATCCGGTCATCAAGAGTTTTATTATTGCCTCTGCGCTGCTGATTGCTTTGGGTCAATTCAAATTTCTGGTCGATGTACCTTTAAAGGCCAATAATATCCCTGAGTTTGTAGTCAGCGTTTGGCAATATGTGAGATACAGCAATTTCGCCTCTTTGATGTTTGGCATGCTTGCGCTCATTTTTCTGATTTATTTCCCTAGAGTTTTACAGTCCAATGCTGTGCAAAGCCGAATAGGGTCGACGGCATTTCTGACGAAAGCCTTGCCTTTAAGTTTGGTGGTCATTTCAATTGCTGCAGTCTATTTTCTGGATTTAAAAGCCGTAGGCATTAAAACAGTAGGAGAAATCCCTTCAGGTTTCCCCCCGCTGAGCATGCCCTACTGGAATCTGGATTTGGTCATTACCTTGTTGCCCGGTGCAGCAATGATCGCCATGATCAGCTTTGTCGAGTCTTTATCTATTGCTCAAGCGACTGCCCTACAGCAACGCAGTCATTTGAACAGTAACCAGGAACTGATCGCGTTAGGTTTATCCAATTTAAGTGCCGGTCTCAGTTCAGCATTTCCGGTTACCGGAAGCTTATCGCGCACGGTGGTCAATGCAGATGCCGGTGCCAAAACTCCGCTGGCAGGGGTCATTTCATCTCTGCTTATTGTGGTGGTCAGTCTTTATTTTACCGGTTTTTTCCGTGACCTGCCTTTAGGCATTCTGGCAGCAACCATTATTGTTTCCATCTGGAAACTGGTTGATTTCAAGCCCTTTATTGAAACCTGGCGTTATTCCAAAGCTGATGGTATTGCCATGTGGATTACCTTCTTTGGTGTGCTCTGCATCGATATCTCGACTGGTTTGCTACTGGGTATTGTTTCTACCTTTATTCTGCTGCTGTGGCGGATCAGCCGTCCGCATATTGCTGTCATTGGTCTGGTTGAAGGAACCCAGCATTTTAGAAATATACAGCGTCATCAGGTGCTGACGTCAGACACAGTCCTATCCATGCGGATAGATGAAAACCTGACCTTTCTAAATGCCAATACCTTTAAAGGTTTCCTGATTAATGCCATGAGTCAGTACACGGATTTAGAGCATGTGGTCATTAACTGCTCCAGTATTAGTGCCATCGATCTGAGCGCGCTGGAAATGCTGGAAGACCTCAATGCTGAACTCAATAAACTGGACATCAAACTGAATTTTTCCGAAATTAAGGGCCCCGTAATGGATAAATTACAACATTCAAAACTGCTGCATCACTTAAGTGGCCGGATTTATCTTTCGCATTTTCAGGCCATGCAAGAACTTTCCCCGGAAGTATTTTAAGACAAATCAGATATAAATGATCTCACTCAATTTCTGCTGTGGTTTTTTGAGACTGCCTTTGATATTTTATTAAGAGCTTGAAAATAGAATCTTTTAACAGAATACAACACAGCAGAATAATCGGAAGCATTTGTATTATTTGAATATTTAAAAAATATGGCAAAAAATTAATGAAAAACTAAAAATATCAACTTTAAAAATAAGCAGTTAGTTTTTATATGGAAATTACTTTTTAGCAATATCACTTTTAGGTATAAAATGCCGAATATTTTTGTGATTTTTTAGTCCTCGTATTTGTAACAAGGCACCTTTATGTTTTCTGCTTTAATGCGTTTGAGTTTAGTCTCCCGAATTATTATCGCCATTATTCTCGGTATTGGTGTTGCTGTTTTGTTCCCGAATCTGGCTCCTTATTTAAGCCTGTTAGGTGACCTGTTTATTAAAGCACTTAAATCTGTTGCGCCCATTTTAGTTTTTGTGCTGGTTTTAGCCTCTATTGCTAATTTTAAAGTCGGACATAGCGCGAAAATTAAACCCATCATACTAATGTATGCAATTGGAATGTTACTGGCTGCATTAAGTGCCGTAATTGCCAGTATCATTTTTCCAAGTACCTTGTTTTTGGATATTCCCGCAAATGCAGACTTGCAACCACCCGGTAGTCTGATTGAAATCTTAAAAAACCTGCTTTTAAGTTTTGTGGCCAATCCTGTGGTTGCGATTAGTGAAGCCAACTTTATTGGTATTTTGGCCTGGGCTGTTGCTTTGGGGGTTGCATTCCGTCATGCCCATGACTCAACAAAAGTATTGCTCACCGATGCTGCAAATGCCGTAAATACCGTGATCCGTTTAGTCATCAATTTTGCCCCAGTGGGTATTTTTGGTCTGGTTGCCGTGACCTTTGCAGAAGCTGGATTAAGTACGTTTGAGAGCTATGCACAATTGTTAGCAGTATTGATTGGCACCATGTTGTTTGTGGCATTGGTAGTCAATCCAATGATGGTGGCCTTTGTGACCCGTGCAAATCCCTATCCACTGGTTTTTCAATGTTTACGCGAAAGTGGCATTACGGCGTTTTTTACTCGCAGTTCGGCAGCCAATATTCCTGTGAATCTGGATTTGGCCAAACGTTTAGGTGTTGCTGAATCTACAGCCAGCGTTGCCATTCCTTTAGGAGCAACGATTAATATGGCGGGGGCTGCTGTTACCATTACCGTCCTCACCTTAGCCACTGTAAATACACTGGGTATTTCGGTGGATTTCACCACCATGCTGGTTTTATCGGTACTGGCAACCATTTCAGCCTGTGGTGCTTCCGGTGTTGCCGGGGGATCTTTATTGCTGATTCCTGTCGCTTGTGGCCTGTTTGGGATCAGTTCAGATGTCGCCATGCAAGTGGTAGCTATTGGTATGGTGATTAGCGTATTGCAGGATTCAACAGAAACTGCATTAAATTCTTCAACAGATGTGCTATTTACTGCTGCCGTTGACCGCGGTTTGGATTAAGATAGTCATTATTAAGTTTTTTTTGTGACGTTATGCCTTTTCAAACTTTACCGCTCTGGGTTCAATTAGGGGCTTTTTTTCTTGCAGTCAATGCAGGAATGATTAACGTTCTCGGACTGGTGACCGTGCTGCATCAGTCCGTTTCCCATATGACCGGAAATGTCAGCATGTTGGCCATGGCTTTACTCAAGTGGGAACCTGAACACATCCTTTACTTAATCCTGGTTATTCTATGCTATGTCATTGGCTCATTTTATAGTGGATTTATACTAGGAAATAGTCAGTTTAAGTTAGGACACCGCTACGGTTTGCCCTTAAGTCTGGTGGCTTTTTTTATCCTGTTATGTTGGCTTTTACTTCCCTATTTCCCGCGTTATGCCTTACTTTGGGCATGTGGTGCCATGGGTATCCAGAATGCTATGGTCAGTCATTATAAAGGTACGATTATTCGTACAACCCACTTATCGGGTGTTTTGACCGATTTAGGCTTGGCTTTAGGCTACAGGTTACGGGGACTAAAAGTAGAACGTAGACGTATTATTCTGCACTTGCTCATTTTATTTGGATTTTTCATTGGCGGTCTACTTGCCAGCGTGATTTATCCTTATTTAAAATTGCATGCCTACCTTGTCCCAGTGATGTTAAGCTGGACACTTAGCTTGATTTATTGGGTTATTTATTATCGTTATCGGCAGACTCAAGAGTAATATCGGAATTTATTATGGTCAAAAATGCATTACAGGCTCAATTGTTAAAAGCGGGTTTAGTCGATAATAAAAAGGCTAAAAAACTGTCAAAACAGGCCGTACATGAGCAACGTACCGGACAAAGCAATGAAGCTGAATTAAAGGCCAAAATTGCTCAAGACCAGCAAGAAAAGCTGGCTCGCGATCAGGCGCTGGATTTAGAAAAAAAACGCCTGTTACAGGGTAAAGAATTAAAAGCTGCCATTGTGCAAATGATCAATCAGCACAAAATTAAAGATACCGATGGCGAAGTGGCCTACCAGTTTATTGATGACAATAAAGTCAAAAAGATTTATCTCAATCAGCAGATTTACAATGCGCTGGTTGCAGGTTCACTCATTATTGCCAAAGAAGCAGATAGTTATGCCGTTTTGCCTAAAGCCTTGGCAGAGCGCATTAACGACAAGATGGAAGGCTTCATTATTGTCAACAATTCTGAAAAGAATGAACAGACCACCGATGAAGACGATCCATATGCAGCCTACGTCATTCCAGATGATTTAATGTGGTAAGTCCAGCTCATCAATTATTGAAGGAATTCACTATGCCAGTATTCGTATTGGCATAGATAACAAGAACAGAATAATGATAAGAAATTAAGTAATTTCAGCATCAGCCCAGCTGGTGAATTTTATTTGAGTTCGTGTATATAAAACGTTATCTTTATAATAATCAAAAAAATAACGCTATACACTATTCCATAATTTAAAAAATTCAAGGTAAGTTTTTGGAACAATTGGCATTCATACAAAATATTCAGGACTGGTCAGATCACTATCCATGGCTAGAAATGTTCACCTCTCTCAGTATTTTAATTTTACTGGCATTCCTGGCAAATTTTATTGCCAAGCAAGTAGTGGTTCGTGGTATCCGCCAACTGATTTCCAAGATGAAATTTGTCAATCAGGACATTTTTGCCCAGCATAGTGTTATCCGCCGGGTTTCAAACATTGTGCCAGCGATTGTGATTATGAACGGTATTGTCACTGTTCCGCATCTTTCAGAAAAAGTAACTGTTTTGATTCAGATGGCGGCACAGGCTTTTATTTTTCTCACTCTTGCTTTAGCCATCAGTGAATTTTTAAGTATTTTCAATCTGGTTTATCAACGTAATCCTAAATCAAAAAACAAACCGATTAAAGGTTATTTACAGCTGGTTAAGCTGATTATCTTTATTGTCTGCGGCTTGATGATTTTAGGTACTTTCCTCAAAAAAGATGTCTTTACCTTGCTGGCAGGTTTTGGTGCCATGGCAGCAGTATTGATGTTGATATTTCAAAATACCATTCTCTCCCTGGTAGCATCAGTACAAATTTCATCTTATGACATGGTGCGAATTGGTGACTGGATAGAAATGCCTTCACTGAATGCCGACGGTGATGTCATTGATATGTCATTACATACCATTACCGTGCAAAATTTTGACAAAACCCTAACCACTATTCCAACCAATAAGCTGGTAACAGATACTTTTAAAAACTGGCGCGGTATGGCGTATGCTGGAGTGCGCCGCATCAAAAGGTCCATCTTTATTGATCAAAGTAGTGTGCATTTTATGACACCAGATGAGCAGCAAAAACTAAAAGATTTTTTATTGCTGGATCAATATTTAAATAGCAAACATGATGAGCTGGAAAGCTTTAACCAGCAACTATCGAACCAATCTTTATACAATCAGCGCCGTTTAACCAATTTAGGTACCTTCCGCGCCTATGTTGAGTTTTACTTAAAACAGCATTCAGGTATCGCGCAAAATCAATCGCTGATTATTCGACAATTACAGCCGACCAGTGAAGGTTTGCCCCTGGAAATTTATGCTTTTGCAAATACGACAGTATGGAAAGATTATGAGGCGATACAGTCTGATATCTTTGATCATTTGATTGCAATTGTCCCGGAATTTGGTTTAAGAGTCTATCAGGCACCATCCGGTGCTGATTTCAGGCAATTCACGGCACGTTCAGCAGATCAAGCTGAACTTTAAAACAAACGGGCTGATGCAATAGTTAAAACGTATTGCTATTATTCTTATTTGTACTTGAATGATTTAACTGAAAATAAGGCATCCCCCGTTCATGCAATTAATATGGTTTCGACAGGACTTGCGTATACAAGACCATGCTGCACTTTGGCATGCAGCTCAATCTGGAAACTGTGTTGCCTTGGTGATTCTCTCACCTGAGCAATCGCAACAACATGATGACAGCCCTGCCAAACAAATATTTTATTTACGTCAACTGGAAACGCTAAAATCACAGCTCAATCAGCTAAATATTCCACTGCTGATCAAGCACATTCCTTTATGGAAAGATGTCCCCAACGAGATGCTACAGCTTTGTCTGCGACTTGGTATTGACGCTGTACATGCCAATATTGAAATTGGAGTGAATGAATTAAAACGCGATGCTCAGACGCAAAAAAAACTGGAGAATCATCAGATCCCGTTTGAGCTTTATCATGACCAGACGATTTTTCCTGTCGGTTCAATCACAAATAAATCTAATCAGCCTTATCAGGTGTTTAGTGCGTTTAAAAAATGCTGTTATGAATTACTTGGCATTGGCCTACCGCAATGTTATCCAGCAGTCGCAAAGCAGGAAAAAATAGAGCTGAACCTGGAATCAGAAAATACAAAAATCAGTGCATTAACCTATATGCAAAGCTCTGCATCAGATCAGTTACAGCAGCTTTGGCCTGTGACGGAAGACTATGCTCTGAATATTTTGAATCATTTTGTTGACTCTAAAATACAGCAGTATCAACAGGAACGGGATTTTCCTGATCTTAATTCAACCAGCCGATTGTCTGCTTATTTAAATATCGGTACAGTTTCAATCAGGCAGTGCTTACAAGCCGTGTTTAGAAAACAAAATGGTCATTTTCATATAGACAATGCGGGACAACAAACCTGGCTAGATGAATTGTTGTGGCGAGAGTTTTATCAACATATTCTTTATCAATTTCCTGCCGTTTCTAAACATCAGCCTTTTAAAAGTAATACTCAAAAGGTTCAATGGCGTAACGCTGAACAAGACCTGCATGCTTGGCAACAAGGTCAGACCGGAATCCCGATTGTAGATGCGGGTATGCGTCAAATGCTGCAAACGGGCTGGATGCATAATCGGGTTCGTATGATTACAGCAATGTTCTTGACCAAGAACCTGCTGATTGACTGGCGTCTGGGTGAAAAATGGTTCATGCAGCATTTAATTGATGGCAATTTGGCAGCCAACAATGGAGGCTGGCAGTGGTGTGCTTCAACGGGAACCGATGCAGTACCCTATTTTCGAATCTTCAACCCTATCACCCAATCGCAAAAGTTTGATCCAAATGGCGATTATATCCGCACATGGGTACCGGAACTGGCGCATCTGGATGCAAAAAAAATCCATGATCCTTATGCTTACCCACAGGTGCGAAAATTAAATTACCCACGGGCAATTGTGGATTTAAGCTTATCGCGCAAGCGTGCTATAGAGGCGTTTAAGGCAATCTGACTTGGAAATATTAAAGAATCGCCCTGCTCAATCAGGGCGAGACCCAAAACTACTGCAATCTACAAATCGTTTCAGTTGAATGCTGCTCTAAGGTGCCAAGGAGAATCCACCTAAAAGAATGCCAAGCCCTAGAAAGATTCTAAAATCAGTTCAATTGATCGAAATGAATTAATTCAAACCATTAATCTTGCGAAGCAGTGTTTCTCAGGTAGAACTTTCTGAAAAAAATGGTCGGGCTATCATCGACGAAGTTTAGCTGACGCCAAAATGCACTGTATCAAATTGTTAGGTGATCAATTAACTTCAAGACATTTTCAAAGCCAGGTTAATGAAATTCATGTATGTGTGGCTGTACTGAACAAATTTACCGAGTGAGGTAGACCTCATACCCAAGTGATCTCCTAAATTTTAATGATTTGGAGTAAATTCAGCTTTTAAATATTTATGTAACAAAGCCGTTAAAATGAAAAGTTTACTGATTTAATCAGACTTTTAGATATTCATTAAATTATTATTTATACTATTAAAGTTGCAATAATATTCAGCCTAACAGCCATTTACTCAAGGAAATTCGCATGTTGCAGTGGTTTGAAAAACTCGTCGACCCTTATCCATCCAAAGGTTTAAACGAACCACTTCCTACCCGTTTTTTCCCTTTTGTCTGGCAAGCCGCTCAAGGTGTGCGCACTTATTTATTGTTGCTGGTGCTCTTTACTGCAGCTGCTGCAAGTTTTGAAGCCTTTCTTTATTCTAAAATCGGTGATTTGGTGAACTGGCTAAGCAAGAGTCAACCAGACACTTTTTTGGCTGAACATAGCCAAAATCTTACGATCTTGAGCTGCATTCTGCTGGCCAATATCTTATTTGCCAATATGCAGTCTATTATCAAACATCAAATTTTATATAGTACGTTTCCCATGCGTTTACGCTGGCGTTTCCATAATTTACTGTTACAGCAAAGTCTAGACTTTTTTCACAATGACTTTGCCGGACGTTTATCTGCCAAAGTAATGCAGACTTCACTGGCGGTACGTGAATTCTGGGTGATTTTGGGTGATATGCTTGCCTATGTTCTGATCTACTTTGTCACGATCAGTCTGGTTCTGGGGGCAATTTCTCCACTACTGATTTTGCCTCTGCTGCTTTGGCTGGTACTGTTTATTTGTGCTGCCTGCTTTTTTATTCCACGTTTAAGCCAGATTTCAAGCCAGCAGGCCGATGCCCGTGCAGTGATGACCGGTCGTGTTACAGATGCCTATACCAACATTCAAACTGTGAAATTATTCGCTCACGCTGGCCGTGAAAGTAAATATGCCAAAGCATCCATGCAAGATTTCATGATCACGGTATATAAGCAAATGCGCCTGGGCACACAGTATGAGATCAGCATCAATTTACTCAGTGTGGTTTTATATGGTGGCGTTTTAGGTACCGCCATCTGGTTATGGATCAACGGTCAGGCCGAACTCGGTATTATTGCTGCAACGACCGCCATGATTTTAAAACTCAACAGTATTGCCGAATTTATGATGTGGCAGTCATCTGCACTGTTCGAAAATGTCGGAACCATTCAGGATGGTATGAAAACCTTGGGGCGTCCAATTCACATTCAGGACAAACCGGATGCGCAACCTTTACAGGTACAGCATGGTGAAATTAAATTTGAAGATGTCAGCTTTGCTTATCAAAATAAAAATGTGATTGATCATTTTAATTTAACCATTAAACCGGGAGAAAAAATTGGCATTGTCGGCCGCTCTGGTGCAGGAAAATCGACCCTGATTCAACTGTTATTGCATTTTTATAATATTAACCAAGGTCGTATTTCGATCGATGGTCAAAATATTCAAGATGTGACTCAGGACAGTTTGCGTAAAAATATTGCTTTTGTAACTCAGGATACCTCTTTGTTACATCGTACCGTGGCTGAAAATATTAAATATGGCCGTCCCGATGCAACAGATGAAGAGATGTTTGAAGCCGTGCGCAAAGCCAAGGCGGAAGATTTTATTCCACAGCTCACTGATTTGCGTGGCAAAACTGGCTATGAAGCCTATGTGGGGGAACGCGGTGTTAAACTATCGGGTGGTCAACGCCAGCGTATCGCCATTGCCCGGGTGTTTTTAAAAGATGCGCCAATTCTGATTTTAGACGAAGCCACCAGTGCCTTAGATTCTGAAGTAGAGGCGGCAATTCAATCCAGTCTGGATGAATTGATGCAAGGTAAAACCGTGATTGCGATTGCCCATCGACTATCCACCATTGCACAAATGGACCGTTTGATTGTGCTGGATGAAGGTAACATTGTAGAGCAAGGCACGCATGAAGAACTGGTTGCGCTGGGTGGTATTTATGCACATTTGTGGCAAAGACAGACGGGCAGTTTTTTAATCGAACAACAGGCATTGAAGAAAAAGGATATGTATTGATGCTGTATTTAGAAGATATAAAAGTGGGTGATCGTTTCATTAGCCGTGAATATGAAATGACCTTAGAAGAAATCAAACAGTTTGCACATGCTTATGATCCTCAAGTTTTTCATACTGATGAACATGAGGCCAAAGCACATCCTGTTTTTCAGGGCATTGCTGCCAGTGGCTGGCACACCTGTGCAGTTACCATGCGTTTATGGACTGAGTGTTTTCCGGTCGCTTATGGTTTGATTGGTTCAGAGTCCAGCCTGCGCTGGCCGCGTCCGACCCGTCCTGGCGATAAGATTCATGTCGAGATCGAAATTGTGGCAATTACGCCATCAAAAAGTAAAAATGACCGAGCTATAGTCAGTTATGTGACTCAGGCATTCAATCAGAACCATGATGTATTACTTATTTCAACCACTAAAATTGTGGTCTTTAAAAAAGATGTTCAGCCTGAATAATTTTCAGGCTTTAAAAATATTGTCCAACAATTTTAATCGAATACTGTTTCAACTCATACCAATATGGCATCTACAAATAGAAAAACGAATGAATGCAATGGATGGCGCATGAAAACGATTTCTCCAAGACAGGATCAAGGCATACCGGGTGTTTATGGACTGCTGCTGTTAGATGTGGTATCCCGTTGGGGTTACACTGCTGAAGCACTCTTCACCCCATTTCATTTAAACAGTGAACAGTTGGCAGACCCCAACTTTCGTATTCCGACACCAGTTGCCAATGAACTGGTCAAGCATGCACTACGTTTAACTGGCGAGCCGACACTGGGTTTCCATTTGGGCACCCAGATGCGTATCTCGATTCATGGTTTTATTGGTTATGCCATTATGACGGCACATGACATTACTGATGCCCTGATACTGGCGAACCGGTTTATCCAGCTACGTATGCCATTTTTACAACTTTATTTTTCCACCTTTGGTGAAAAAGCGACCTTACAGTTGCAGTGTGATTTTGATATTGAACCCTTACGTACTGAAATTGCCATTGCCCTGACCTTTGGCATTATTACCATGGCCAAAGCCCTGACCGGTTGTGAGGACCTGTCCGGGGAGATTGATTTTGATTTTCCCAAACCGTCCGGTTTTGAACGTTACATGGCAAAATTTCCATCGCATCAGTTCCGTTTCGAACAGCCACATCTATTAAGCAGTTTTGATAAAAAATATCTGAGCTTGAAAATGGTCAATGCTGACCCAATTGCCAGCCAGATTGCGATTAACCAGTGTGAAGCGGAACTGTCTGCCTTGGGCGAACGTCGCCGCCTAGCCATGCGGGTGCGTGACATTTTGACCAATTCTGAACAGCATTATTTAAGTATTGAAAATGTGGCAGATCGGCTGCATATGTCGGATCGCACTTTAAAACGTCAACTGGCAGCCGAAGGCACCTCATTTTCTACATTGGTAGATGAAGTACGTTATCGGCATGCCACTTCCCTGCTGTCACGTACTGATTACACGCTTGAGCAGATTGCCGATGAAATTGGTTATAGCGATGTCGCCAATTTCAGCCGTGCATTTAAGCGTTGGAGTGGGCGTAGTCCAAGCAATTGGCGTAAAGATCCTTATCTATAAACTTTTGTTTTTATCAAAAAACATGTATAAAACATGGCAAAAATGATTTGAATATTTTAAAGGAGTCATCCATGAATCACCCTTCAGAGTTAAAGTACGCAAGTACACACGAATGGGTCAAAATTGAAGGTGATCTGGTTATTACTGGGATTTCCGACCATGCACAAGATGCTTTGGGCGACCTGGTCTATGTTGAAGCGCCAGAAGTGGGTCAGAAAATCACTGCCGGTGAACAGGCAGGCGTAGTTGAATCGGTGAAAACGGCTTCTGATATTCATGCACCTGTTTCAGGTGAAGTGGTTGAAGTAAACTCAGCACTTGAAGATGATCCTGATTTTGTCAATGATGACCCTTATGGCAAAGGCTGGATTTATAAAATCAAGCCAGACAACATGGCGGATGTAGAGAAACTGCTTTCCAGTAGTGAATATGAAGCAGGTTTGTAATACTGCTTTAAATAAAAAAATCAGCCTGTATGGCTGATTTTTTTTATCGTCAGAAAAATGCAGTACTCTTTAAAAAAATAATCTTTGAAAAAGCAAATTGAAAAAGAAAGCTCAAATTTTTTAATAAAAAAGTATCTGACTTAAGACATTTATGATTAAGGTGTTTCCGGGCCTGTCTTAGCTTGATTCTCTTCCGGATCTTTATCTTGCAGCATACTGAATGATGCAGCTGAACCTGGAACCGTTTGATCCTGTCGGTTACTTTTCAATTTAATCTGCAAGCGCAATTCATTCATGGAGTCGGCATTACGCAATGCTTCTTCATAACTGATCGCACCCTCATTATATAAATCATATAAAGCCTGATCGAAAGTTTGCATGCCCAATTCACGGGATTTTTTCATGATTTCTTTGAGTTCATGAAACTGGCCTTTCAGGATATTATCTCCAATTAAAGGTGTATTCAGCAAAATTTCAATAGCTGCACGACGTCCACGTCCATCTTCAGTACGCACCAAACGCTGTGAAATAATCGCCTTCATATTGGAAGATAAATCCATCAACAATTGATTGCGACGTTCTTCCGGGAAAAAGTTGATAATTCGATCCAGCGCCTGATTGGCATTATTGGCATGTAAAGTACCTAAACATAAATGTCCGGTTTCGGCAAAGGCAATGGCATGTTCCATGGTTTCGGTATCACGGATTTCACCAATTAAAATAACATCCGGTGCCTGACGCAAGGTGTTCTTCAAGGCATTGTGCCATGAATGACTATCCACGCCGACTTCGCGGTGGGTAATCATCGATTTCTTATGCTTATGCACATATTCCACCGGATCTTCCACGGTAATAATGTGCCCGGCAGAATTTTCATTACGATGATCAATCATGGCGGCTAAAGAAGTCGATTTACCCGAGCCGGTAGCACCGACCACAAGTATCAGACCGCGTTTTGCCATCATCACATGCTTTAAGGACTCGGGAAGCTTTAACTGGTCAAAATTTGGAATTTCTGCGGTAATGGTTCGTATTACCATCCCTACATGTAATTGCTGCTGGAATACATTGACACGAAAGCGCGAAACATTGGGAACACTAATGGCAAAATTACATTCCAGCTCGGTTTCAAACTCATGCCTCTGTTTTTCATTCATTAAACTATAGGCAAACAACTTGGTCTTGTCGGCAGTCAATGCCTGCTGGCCAAGCGGTTTCATTAAGCCCTGATGTTTAATACTCGGTGGAAAATCTGCTGAAATAAATAAATCTGAGCCGCCATATTCCACCACCTTAGTCAGCATATGGAACATCATTTTACGTGCTTCTTCCAGTAATTCCGTACTATACATATATTCCCCGATGAGAATTGTTTCTATGATCCACGCATACTGAAATTGGTTTAATTTATTTAAATGCTTATCTCAGTCGTGAAGAAACAATTCATGTTTTATTGATTACTATTTTTCCCTATTGTGCATAAACATAGTAAAGTACTCAACTTTGTTATTTTTAACTGGTTAAAAGTATGAATAGAAATTGCATACACCATCAATAAACGCGTGGTTTAAAATTAACCAGATAACAAAAATAGATCTATACAAGAAAAAAGCCCCTAAATTCAGGGGCTTTATCACAACATTATTTATAGATTATTGATCATCGATAAACTTTTTATAGAAAATCAGGCGCTACGTTTTAACTGTGAAACACGTAGTGAATCTGCTACCTCCAGCAAAAGTTGCAGGGTTTTGTCCCAACCCAGACAGCCATCTGTTACAGACTGACCATAAGTCATCTCACAAGAAATCTTTTGCTGACCATCGACAAGATGACTTTCCAGCATTACGCCTCGAACATGATTTTGCTTGCGTTCTGCCACAATGGTACGCAGTACTTCGGGCTGTAAAAGCGGATCTTTGTGGCTATTGCCATGACTGCAGTCAATCACCAAAGCCGGTAATTCACCTTTGCATTTTTCTTTGATCTTTTCAATTTCCGCCAGCTGGTAATTGGGACCTGAATTTGCACCGCGTAAAATTAAATGTGCTTTTGGATTGCCCTGCGACTCTAAAATACACGGTAAACCGGATTGGCCCAGACCCAGGAATTGATGTGGATGTGATGCAGATTGAATAGCATCCAGTGCAATTTGAATGGAGCCATCGGTGCCATTTTTGAAACCGATGCTGTATGGCATATGACTGGAAATTTCACGATGAATCTGAGATTCACTGGTCCGTGCACCAATAGCACCCCATGCCAGTAAATCATCGAAATACGCAGTCGCCATTGGGCTTAATATTTCCGAAGCAATCGGCAAACCTATTTCAATAATTTGTAGATACAACTCACGTGATTTTTCTAGTCCCAATTGCATATTGGATGAGCCGTCTAAATTTGGGTCATAGAGGAAGCCTTTCCAGCCTATGGTGGTACGCGGTTTTTCAATATAGGCACGCATCACCAGGAAAATCTGATCTGACACCTGGCTTTGTAATTGTTGTAATTTATGCGCATATTCAAGTACAGCCACGGGATCGTGAATCGAACATGGGCCTGTCACCACCATCAAACGATGGTCCTTGCCTGCCAATATATTTTCAATGGTTTGACGCTGCGCAGCAATTTGTTGCGCCAATTTATTCGATAATGGCAATTGTGCCTTCAATTGGTGAGGCAAAGTTAAAATGGTTTCTTTTGCAGTTGTTTGAGTTTGTTGTAAAGCAGTATTTAAAGCATTCATTGGTCTTTCCTGGGGACTATTCAGTCCAATCTTTTATTTGAGCGTTATGGGTCTAATGGATTGCGTGTGAAGAGTCATCAATTGACTAAAGTAAAACCAATAAAAATTGCTAAAGTATGAATAATTTAATGTTTGCATGTCTAAACTCCCAAAATATAAAAAATAAGATATAAAAAAACCTGATCAGGGTTGCCCGATCAGGTTATAAACTTGGTGGGCAACCTTTTCTTGCCCGAACGCATTCAGGCAATTATCTAAATTGCCAAAAGTAATAAGTCGCGTTTGAGAGTACAGGTTGCTTTAACATCTTTATTTCTTCAAAAAAGTATGTATCTTGAAATTAAAATACGCTGTATTGCCATATTTGACAATAGTTTTATTTAAAATAAAACTACATCAATCATTAAACTTTTACTTATACATTGTTTACAAATAAAACTTGGCTTCTAACTTAAAATCTAATCCTTTTCTATTGTTAACGTGCTTTAGATAATTTTTTAATATTTCAACTGCTGAGCAGTTTCTATCAAAATAAAAGACCATCCATTGGCATTAAAAGATAAAATGTATTCTATACCGAAGGCTTGATTTGTTTTACTCCATATAACGAAGGATGTATTCATGTTCCAACATGTTGATGCGTATGCAGGTGATCCGATTCTTTCTTTAATGGAAGAATTTGCTAAAGATGAACGGACACAAAAAGTGAATTTAAGTATTGGGCTTTATTACAATGAAGACAATATTGTGCCTCAACTTGAAGCGGTCAAAGCAGCGTATAAGAATATTGAAACAAGCAATGAACAGGTTAAGCTGTATTTACCGATGGATGGCTTAAAACCTTATAATCAGGCTACTCAAGCGCTGGTATTGGGAGAAAATAGTCCGGCGCGCCGTGATGGACGCGCGGTGACCATCCAGACCTTAGGCGGTTCTGGCGCGCTTAAAGTTGGTGCGGATTTTCTGAAAAAATATTTTCCTGAATCTGATGTTTGGGTTAGCCAACCGACTTGGGAAAATCATATTGCCATTTTTAATGGTGCTGGTATTCACTCGCACTTCTACCCTTATTTTGATGCAGCAACCAATGGCGTCAATGTGCCAGCGATGCTAGAAAAGTTGAGCCAGCTACCGGCAAAAAGTATTGTGTTATTACATCCATGTTGCCATAACCCGACGGGTGCAGACTTGACACCTGCTGAATGGGATCAGGTGATTGCTGTACTAAAACAACAGGATCTGATTCCCTTCTTGGATATTGCCTATCAAGGTTTTGGTCAAGGACTAGAAGAAGATGCCTATGCGATTCGCGCACTCGATCAGGCTGGAATGAACTTTATTGTCAGCAATTCATTCTCTAAAATTTTCTCGCTGTATGGTGAACGTGTAGGCGGTCTGACATTTGTTTGTGATGATCAAGCCACTGCACAAAAAGTGTTAGGACAATTAAAGGCAACAGTACGCCGTATTTACTCAAGCCCACCTACGACCGGTGCATTGTTGGTGGATAATGTGCTGAATGATGCTGATCTGACTGCACAGTGGCAAGCTGAACTGCAAGAAATGCGAGAACGTATTATTCAAATGCGTCACATTTTAAAAGATAAACTGAGCCTGGCCTTACCGGAACGAGATTTTAGCTATCTGGTCAAACAGCAAGGCATGTTTAGCTATACCGGGCTGAGTGCTGAACAGGTCGATATTCTCAAAGATCAATACGGCATTTATCTGGTGCGTAGTGGCCGTATGTGTGTTGCGGGTCTGAATTTAAGCAATATTGATTATGTGGCGGAATCGATTGCTGAAGTCATTAAAGCCACTGCTTAATTTGGACCGAATTTCTTTAGGCTGATATAAAAAAAACGGGCAATCTGCCCGTTTTTTATTTCGTTTTTATTTGAGAATGTTTAGTCTTCAAAATGGATCACGGTACGAATCGATTTACCATCATGCATTAACTCAAAGGCTTCGTTAATTTTTTCCAGTCCCATGGTATGAGTAACAAAAGGTTCAAGCTGAATATCTCCTTTCATTGCTTCTTCTACCATACCTGGCAATTGTGAACGGCCTTTCACTCCACCAAAAGCGGTGCCTTTCCAGGTACGGCCGGTGACCAGCTGGAATGGACGGGTTGAAATTTCCTGACCAGCACCGGCTACCCCAATAATGATGGATTGTCCCCAACCACGGTGAGCACATTCCAGTGCAGAACGCATCACATTGGTATTGCCAATACATTCAAAAGAATGATCTACACCCCAACCGGTTTTTTCAACAATCACTTCCTGAATCGGTTTGTCATAATCTTTTGGATTTAAAAATTCTGTCGCGCCAAACTGTTCAGCCAGTTTGAATTTTTCAGGATTGGTATCAATAGCAATAATACGGCTGGCTTTGGCTTTTTTGGCACCTTGCACCACAGCCAGACCAATACCGCCCAGACCAAATACAGCGACGGTATCTCCTTCCTGAACCTTGGCGGTATTTTTTACTGCACCTAAACCTGTGGTTACGCCACAACCCAGCAGACACACATGCTCATGATTCGCTTCAGGGTTAATTTTTGCCAAAGAGACTTCAGCGACCACGGTATATTCACTGAAAGTTGAGCAACCCATATAGTGGTAAATCGGCTGACCATTATAAGAAAAACGTGTGGTGCCATCTGGCATCAAACCCTTACCTTGAGTTGCACGAACCGCTACACAGAGGTTGGTTTTACCCGATTTACAGAATAAACATTCACCACATTCTGCAGTATACAGTGGAATAACGTGATCACCCGGTTTTACGCTGGTTACGCCTTCACCAACTTCGACCACCACACCAGCGCCTTCATGGCCCAATACTGCAGGAAACACGCCTTCAGGATCATCACCCGATAACGTAAAGGCATCGGTATGACATACACCGGTATGGCTAATTTTTACCAAAACCTCACCTGCTTTTGGCGGAGCAACATCAATTTCAACAATTTGGAGCGGTTGACCTGGACCAAATGCGACTGCAGCACGTGATTTCATGAATAATTTATCCTTTTTGGGTTCTTTAACAGATGAGCTACAGTAACCTCTTTTTATTGTCGGATTCAACCTATAACATGATGATAATATGTACTTATAACTTTATGACTTCATAACAATTATGCAGATTAGACCATCCATGCATGCTGTCATGTTTGCTGTTACAATTTTTACAATGACGGGGTGCAGTTTGCCGATGAATGAATCCAAAAAGCAGTCTCCCATTCAGGTGCATGCCGAGCACTGGTTAAACGGTTCCAATGTAGATACACAAATTAACCAGGGCCTCACCGCCTATCTTGCTTTAGATGATGCTTTTATCAGTATTGCTTCAAGGCTGCATCTGATTAATAAAGCACAATATAATATCGATTTGCAGTATTACATCTGGGAAGATGACTCGATTGGCCATCTGATGCTGG
Organism: Acinetobacter sp. YH01022; assembly: GCF_013420235.1. Taxonomy (NCBI): domain Bacteria; kingdom Pseudomonadati; phylum Pseudomonadota; class Gammaproteobacteria; order Moraxellales; family Moraxellaceae; genus Acinetobacter; species Acinetobacter sp. YH01022. Next base: position 54,254 of record NZ_VOYP01000009.1, read on the forward strand.
CTGAATTGCTCAAAGCCGCTGATCGTGGGGTCAAAATCCGTTTGTTGATTGATGACCAGAACGGTTCTCAACTCGATGCAACCTTAAAACAACTGGCACAGCATCCCAATTTTGAAATTAAAATCTTTAATCCTTATACCTTTAGAGCCAGAAAACTGCGCGTGTTTGATTATGTTTTTCGTTTCAAGCAAATTAATCGCCGTATGCATAACAAGCTGATTATTGCCGATGGTGCCATAGCGGTGACCGGTGGCCGCAACATTAGCCGTGAATACTTTGAAGCCAGTGAGTCTTTCCAGTTTACCGATATGGACATTTTGTTTTATGGCACTGCGGTGAAGCATGCCAACAAAGTATTTCAGGACTTTTGGAGTGATGATTTAAGTTATCCTATACCCCTGCTGTTGGGTAAAAGTCGTCCAGAACAGCTTGCCAAATTACGTCGATATTATGAGCTGACTGCCTTACAAAAAGACCAGCTAAAAAGGCGGATTGAACTGGCTGAAAAACAGATCACTGAACATCTAAAAGATCGTCCGATTAACTGGGCAAAAGCACATTTTGTCGCAGATTCACCCGATAAAATTCGCGCTCAGGCATCGGATAATCAACTGATTTACCGTCAAATAATGCAGCTTGTGGGAAAACCTGAACAGTATCTGGAGCTGGTCTCTGCCTATTTTGTCCCCACAAAAAAAGGCAGGGATTATTTAACCAGTTTAGCCCAAAACAACGTGAATGTTCGAGTGCTGACCAATTCATTCCTTGCCAATGACGTTCCTTTGGTCCATGCCTTTTATAGACAATATCGCCATGATTTACTGAAAAACGGGATAAAACTATATGAATTTAAGCCCTATATCGAACGCAATAAACGGACCTGGTATGAAGTGATGACAGGTAATGTCATTCCAGCTAAGGGGAAAAATGCCTCCAGTTTGCATGCCAAGTTTTTGGATATAGATGGCATGGTGTTTATTGGTTCTGCCAATTTTGATCCTCGTTCCGCCAATTTAAATAGCGAAGTAGGACTGATGGTCGAATCCACTATCTTACAACAACAAATTTCCGACTCTTTAGATAAATACTTACCGCTTATTGCCTATGAATTGAAACTTAATCCACAAGGTGAAGTGATTTGGATAGAGCATCATAAAGATGGAACTCGCACAGAGTATTCACATGATCCCCAATCGACCAGATTTCAGCGTTTTAGCATGCAAGCGGTGTCATACTTCCCCATTGAATGGATGATGTAATGACAAATTAATTACATTAAAACACACACAGGCCTTGTCTTTCTAAATCATCGAGTACTGGAAGATCAGCACGAGATCATATTGTGCTCATGAATCAACACAACCCGCCTTAATAAAAGCTGCAAGTCTATAATCTGGCTTGTCTCATCTATCAGACTGGGCACTTCCCTAATGAATATTTCTGCAAAGACTTATAAGAAATTAAATGTTACTTATATATATTTTAGATCAATCAGCACAATGATTTTACTCGTTTCTTAATTTGATTTAACATGCCATTTTTCGAGTTTTTAACTCAACTTTCTCCCAATCGTGATCTTCTGCAATGCAATTTTTTGATTTAAGCCGTCAATTTAATTTAAGTGATATTTTAACACCCTATAAAACACTGGATGATTTAGGTGCTCAGGGCTGGTTTTTAGCAAAAGTTCGTGTGGAGCACGATTGTCAGTCCGACTCCGAAATGATTGAAGGTCAGGCTGTTTTAAAATCCAATCAAAATGTGCAGCTGGAACTGGAATGGCTGATTCAGGATACCGGTTTTGAACTACAAGTCCTGTTTAAAGGCATTGAAACCGCAGCGAGTGAAGAAACTCTGGTGATGGTCAAAGGCGCAAAAATTATAGATGCCAATCAGCAGGTGATTTCTGCTCAGGCCTTAAGCCTGTGGATTGACGGAACCCTGCTGCCAATGTTGCCGAATATCCGTAAAGAGATTAAATCCCGTTTAAATTTATGGGACTATGTCCAATATGATGGATAACTTTTCTGGCCTACTCTGAATCACTTAAATTCCTTTTTAAATCTATTTATCATTTGAAAAGTTTTCGATGACATTCGTAAAGATATCAAAAACTTTTTCCAGCACAGCCTAAAATGGACGAAATACATTCAGCATCCTTGGATGCGTTTAATTAACTCTTAATTTATTTAACTTACTTATAGTAAGCCTATTTCTTTAAATAACTGAGTGTAGGCTTCGGCCTTTTTCTCCAAAGTAAGTGGATAGGCACGGGATGAAGATGGCATCCGGTATAAAGTCAATTCACGTTCCGCAAAGTAGGTTTTTGAGGCATGACCAATTAACGGTTTTTCAGTATGTTCTGGCATTGAAAGCATCAAGGTATCGGTTGCTTTATCTCCGGTGGTCATGATGCTATTACACTCAGGAATCTGCTGTAGCAGCTTGTTTAAATCAGTTGCTTGAGCAATGTGCAGAAATTTATCCGAAGCATTGCCTTTTAAACGGATAATTTGGTACGCCGTATCAAAAATTGCGATGCCTTTTTCCATTAAAAAATCACGGATCTGCTGTTCCTTGAAGTTTTTATTGGCAATATCTAAAAAGTGTTCTTTATTGTCAAAGAATGCCAAACCAAAAATTTTCCACATGTCATTTTGATAATTTGGATAATAAAACTCCATTTTCCAGCGGACTTTAGGTGGTGGAAAGCTACCCATCATCAGCAATCTAGCATTTGGGGGTAAAAAAGGTTCTAGTGGATGGGTTTCAATATTTAGTTCGGTGCTCATAACAGTCTATTTATCCGTATTCAGTTTAATTTAAAACATTTGACGGATTTTATCTGCTACCTGTTTGCCCCAAAGTGTATAAATTTCCTTGCTGGGATGAAAACCATCCTTTGCCATTTCCAGATTGAGGCTTTTAAAATGTTGCAAATCATATTCAATCCATTGCATATTGCCGTTCTGCCGAACAAATTTGGCAAGATTTTTATTCATGCCTTTGGCATATTGTCCAAATAACCAGGCCAGTGGATGAGGTAATGCAGGAAACATGTTCATCGGTGGCACGCCAGATGCAATAATTAATTCAGGCGTGAATTTCTGGTTGATTTCCGCATACAGTTGTTGCTGCTTTTTAATCCAGTCTTTAGGTGAGTTCAGTTTGGTAATGTCATTTACACCGACTGAGGTAATCACCACATCGAAGTGTTGATTGGGCATATTCTTTACCGTCTGAATCACTTGTCCGCTGGTATGACCAGTGGTAGCTTCAAGTTGATAACTGATTTCATAGCCATCTTTTAACTGCTTCAGCACTGCACCGAGTAAAGCATCTTCCTGAGTTGCAACACCAACTCCAGCCGCAGCCGAATCTCCTAAAATTAAAATAGACAGCATTTTTCCAGTTCCAACTGTCCCCTGACGTTGTCCTTCTGGTTCTGCTAAACGTAGAGTATTTTTCTTAACGGCATTGCCTTGAATAATCAAGGATGGAATCAGAACGATGGTTGAAATTTTTAACAGCATACAAGATAAAATTCACGATGATATCTGTATCAATATAGAAGTTTACGGGATGAGAAACATTGACTTAAATTACAATAAGTTTCATCTAATTAAATAGTGAATGTGCTACATCAGGTCAGTAATAATCTAGGGTTGAGGGTGGTCGATATCTGCTGAATCTGCTGATGATGTTATTTTTTATCGAGCTTAGTTTTACAATGTTTTCCAGCGTATAAAAAAAGCCCATTGAATGAGCTTTTTAGAATCCTAAAATTAACCCAACTTATTGACCAGTTTCAGTGGCAATACTTTCATGGCCAAGCCTAAAGGTAACCAGGGCCACTGTGGTACATAAGCTTTAACTGGTGCTTTTTCAATGGCCTTGACCAGTAAATGTGAACCGGTTTTTTCATCTACTTCAAAAGGCAATTTTTTCGCACCTTCATTCAGTTCTGTACGGATATAACCCGGGAAAATGGTAGTGACTTTAATCGGAGTATCAATCAGCTCAGCACGGATGCCTTCAGCCAAATGCGCAACTCCTGCCTTACTGGCTCCATACGCGGTTAAATGTTTCGGCATGCCGCGCATCGCACTCATGGATGAAATCATCACCAGATGACCTGCATTTTGCGCACGGAAAATTTCCACCGCGGCTTCACATTGCGCCAAGGCTGAAATGAAGTTGGTTTCTACTGTTGCCTTGTTAATTTCAAAATTACCTTTACCAATCCGGCGACCTTCACCCACACCGGCATTGACAATAATACGGTCGATTGAGCCAAATTCCTGCTTAAACGCACGGAACACTTCAAACACCTGATCGTAATGGGTCACATCTAAGGTTTTTGCAATGACTTTTACGCCGTACTTGCTTTCGAGATCTTGCTTTAATGTTTCCAGACGCTCCAGACGACGCGCACAGATGGCAAGGTTATAACCCTTTTGTGCAAATTCGCGTGCCATACCTGCACCAATCCCTGAACTTGCGCCGGTAATTAAAATTGTTTTTGCCATGTTTTTTCCTTTGCTATTTTTTTAATCAGATCCAGGTCAGTAATTTGGAATCTTCGGCCTTAATAAAATGATGTTCGTTCAAGCTCAGTAATTGCGGTTCATTTCCCACCAGACGCAATGTGGTCATGCTGGTATTGGCGATTGCCCAGTTTAAGGCAAAAGTCCGATTGGCATTGAGTTCGAGTAATTTTCCTGCAGCCACGGAAATCACCCCACCAGAAGTAAACACCACGGCATAACGCGGTTTGGTTTTAGCCAGTTCATCGCATAAATTTTGCAATGCGGTTTCTACCCGGTTTTTAAAATGCGGCCAGGATTCATCATATTCATGATGATAGTCACCACCTGTCCAGCGCTCGATTGCCCCTTCAAAAATTTTAGCCAAATAAGCACGCGGATTATCTTCCTTGGAGACATCCTGTTTTAAAAGATGTGGCTCGTTAAAACGTGGCTCGTACTTGGCAAAAACCTGCTGGTGATTGAACTCATTCCATGCACTGTCGATCTGAATTTCAGCTTCAGGAAAACATTGTTCTAAAGCAAGATTGGCCGTCTGTTGATGCCGCTGCATCGAACCTGACACCACATAAGGTGCCTCTTTTAGAATCTGGTCAAAGTATTGCCCTAATAATTTCGCCTGTAATTCACCGTTGGGAGAAAGTTGGTCATAACTTTCAGCCCCAAAAGAGGCTTGCCCGTGACGAATCAGATAAATTGTGGTCATGTTGGCATCAATTCCTTAAATTTCGCGATATATTTTTGTGCCAGTTCATTGGCCTCAAGTTTTTGTAGGCCAATTAATTTAAGCGCACGAATATGCAAGGCATGGATCACAACCCAGAAATCCTTAAAGGCTGGATTATTGGTTTGTTTGTGGTAGTAGCGGTAATAGATTTGTTGTGCAATTACGGCTAAACGGAAAATGCCGAACACTTCATAAAAGGTCCAGTTCTCTGTTTGCAAGCCAGTTTTTTGCAAATAATAATCCACCACTTCCTGACGCGTGAACATACCTTTTAAATTGGTGGGCTGACGACGCGTGGCTTTAAAAATTTGATTGTCTCTTTCTTCAACCCAATACGCGAGGGCTGAACCCAAATCCATTAAAGGATCGCCGAGGGTTGCCATTTCCCAGTCTAGAACGCCAATCACTTGTGTCGGATGCTTCGGATCTAAAATTACATTATCAAAACGCCAGTCATTATGAATGACACAGGTTTTTGAATCGGCAGGGATATTGTCTTTTAGCCAGTTTCGGACATATTTAAAAGACGGTACATTTAGGGTTTTGGCTTTTTCATAGCGGGCATCCCAGCCTTCTACCTGACGACGACAATAGCCTTCGCCCTTGCCGAGCTTTTCCAGTTCTGTACCCTGATAAGGAACTTGATGCAACTCAATCAATTTATCAATGACATTGATGCACAATTCACGGACCTGAGCTTCATTAAAGTTGAGCTCTTTGGGTAAATTAGCACGTGGAATAATGCCTTCCACACGTTGCATGACATAGAAATCACAGCCAATCACCGATTCATCCTGACAGAGCGCCACCATTTCAGGCAGTACAGGATAGAATGGTGCCAAATTTTTTTGCACATTGTATTCACGTGCCATGTCGTGCGCAGATTTGGCTTTGGTTCCTTTTGGAGGACGGCGTAAAATCAAGTCTGTATTGTCGTATTTCAAACGATAAGTCCAGTTGGACGCTCCACCTGAATATTGTGTAACTTCGGCTTGACCCTGTAAATCAGTTCCTTGTGCTTTGAGCCAATTCTCAACAGCAATGACATCTAGCTCTTCGCCTTGACGAACCTTCCCACCTACATCAATCACTGACATTGTTATTTCCCTAAATCATCAATGTTATAACACTTCATCGCTTACTTATTTATACCCGTTTAATTTCTCATAAACAGCAAAATTTTCAGGCAAGTGATAAGCAGCCTCAACTATTTATGTAATTAATCTTTTTTCCGACCTGAACTGTAACCGCGTTTTGCCAGTTCAAGTTTAGCAATCATGCCTTTATGCACTTCATCTGGGCCATCGGCCAAACGTAAGCTTCGAGCCTGAGCAAAGAATCCTGTTAGAGGTGTATCACGAGAAACACCTGCACCACCGTGTATCTGTATGGCCATATCTACCACTTTTTCCAGTACGCTTGGTGCAACCACTTTAATTGCTGAGATTTCAGTCAATGCTGCCATATTACCTAAAGTATCCATTTTGTAAGCAGCATAAAGTGTAAGTAATCGTGCCTGGTCAATGGCTACCCGTGCTTCTGCAACACGTTCCAGATTGCCACCCAGCTTTAAAATTTCTTTGCCAAAAGCAGTACGACTCATACCACGATCAATCATCAACTCTAAAGATTTTTCTGCTGCACCGATACAACGCATACAATGATGAATACGACCTGGCCCTAAACGGCCTTGCGCAATTTCAAAACCCTGACCTGCACCACCAATAAAATTGGCCACTGGTACACGGACATTGTTAAAGCTAATTTCGCCGTGTCCATGCGGTGCATCATAATCCCCAAATACAGGCAGCATGCGTTCAATTGTTACGCCCGCAGTATCTACAGGAACCAAAACCATGGAATGTTGATGATGACGGTCTTTGCTTTCATCAGGCGTATGCGCCATAAAAATGATGATTTTTGCATTGGGATCGCCCAAACCTGACGACCACCATTTGCGACCGTTTAACACAATTTCCTCACCGTCGATCACCGCCGTAGCCTGCATATTGGTGGCATCAGAAGATGCCACAGCAGGTTCAGTCATACAAAATACGGAACGAATTTTGCCTTCCAATAATGGTATGAGCCATTGCTGTTTTTGTTCTTCAGAACCATAGCGCCACAACACCTCCATATTGCCACTGTCTGGTGCATTACAGTTAAAGACCGTTGGTGCAAGCAAGCTACGACCGGAAAGTTCGGCAATGTGTGCATATTCCTGAACTGATAAGCCTTGCCCCAATTCTGGACATGGCAAAAACATATTCCAAAGACCCACTGCCTTGGCCTTATTTTTTAATATTTCAAGTTGAGTGGGCCATTGCCATGTTGTCCAGTCTCCCCCTTGATTGAGCTCATGGACATCATTCCAAAACTCGGTTTCAACCGGTTCAATTTCTTCCTTAATGAACGTTTTTGTTCTTTCAATATAATCTTGTGCACGTGTTGATAACTCAAACATGGCCAATTCCCTCAAAATATATATTATCTGATCTTTACAACAACATAACCCGAAAACTATTATGAATAAAATGATTTAATTCAATATAACACTATGAACAGTATTCATAATAAAGCCGCGATTGATCTGAGTGTTTTTCATCGCATAGACATTAACTTATATCCGTTATTTATTGCAGTTTATGAACAAAAAAGCATTTCTAGGGCTGCACAGATTTTGTGTATCAGCCAATCTGCTGCCAGCCATGCCTTACAGCGTTTAAGACAACATTTACAGGATGATTTATTTGCACGTGCCGGCAATAAAATGTTGCCTACTTCATTTGCCGAGGAAATTTATCCCATCATTAAAAATGCACTGTTCGCTATTCAAAACATTTCAATGCAAAAGCAGCATTTTGAACCCCGTATGGTGCAAAGCTTAAGAATTGCGGTGCATGATGAAATAGAACCAATGATTTTTCCTAAACTGGTTCAGCATTTTCAGGGCTTAAATCTAGAGATTCAATTTTTCAGTAGCAAATTAGACCGTAAAACGCTTGTCACAGACCTCGCCACCCAGCAAATAGACTTTGTCATTGATCTGGAACAAAACTTCGGTGAGAAAATTCAATTTCAGAAACTGGTACAAGATCAATTTGTGGTATGTACACAGCAACCTGAAATGACAGAACAGCTTTATCTCGCTGCTCCACATATTGGAGTTTCATCACGCCGAACTGGAGTTTTGGTTGAAGATATATATTTAAACCGCAAACAACTGTCGCGACAGATTTTTTTACGTTGCCAACATTACTCAACGGCTTTACAGATTTTGCTACAAAACCATCAATCCGTTTTAACTATTCCTCAAAATTTGCTTAGTCATTTACAACTTTCTACTACATTAAATATTTTTACAGTGCCTGTGGACTTGCCGCTAATTACTTTGGGAATGTATTGGCATAAAGATTTGGAAGATAATTCGCGTCATCAATTTTTGCGCAGAGAAATAATTAAAATTTTTGCTTAGGCTATTTTAATAGATCTATTATTTTGCTTAGGCTATTTATAAGTACAATCAACAGCTACCATCTTAGAAACGAAGCGTTTTATGACTCATTTTTTGCATAGTAAAAGATAAATGCTTAGGCTATTTTGAGTATTTGTTATGGATCTGAATGATTTTTTATGCAGATATCACCTTTTACTGAATAAATAACCGAAATGTTGAACTGGCAAGGCTTTTAATGCTATTTGACTATTTCTCAAGCCATTATTTTTGAGAATTTCCATTAATATAGCAGCTCATTTTTTATCTTTTTATTGTTGAATCTGGACTGGTATTTTCAAGTCAGATTCCACAAATTTTATCTATGTTGGCAAATCTCTCCCCTGTTTGGCTCATTATCTTGGGCATGCTGCTTTGTGCAGTGCTGTTTTTTATCTTCCGCAAAATTCACGCTTTCCTTACCGATGTATTTAAACCGTTTAAAAAAGGAAAAAAATACTGGTGCAAAGTCATTGCGGTGAGTGATGGCGATACCATCACCTGTACGCGCTATAACTTGCGTCGCTCAGAAACCAAACTGCGTTTTGCCTATATTGATGCTCCCGAATCAACACAAACCTATGGCAAGGAATCTCAGCGTCTGGTTAAAAAAATGGTGTATTACAAACTGGTCCGTGTCGAGATTACCGATGTCGATCGCTATGGGCGCTGCGTTGGCGTCATTTACCGTTTTAGACGAAATATCAATCAGGAACTGGTCAAACGCGGCGCGGCATGGGTGTATGAGGAATATATTAAAAACCCGACGCAAAAACAGAAATGGTTAGCTCTACAACTTCAGGCCAAGAAGCAGAAAAAAGGCTTATGGAAAAATTCGCATCCGGTACGCCCTAGTGTTTATCGTAAGCGAAATAAATAGAATTCTAGAATAGACAAATAATCATCTTCAAATATAGATTTGAGTTTGATTTCATTGATTACGCTGGTGGGTTAAAAAATAAAGTGGCTTGTTTAAAACAAACCACTTTAAAATTTATTATCAACAATTAAAGATAATAAGCCAGTTGAACAAGTAGCCGGAATGCCCCGGCCATCAATGCTAAAGCAAAAAATCCGCCTAGCAACAACACAATAAACCACTGCATCTGTGAAAGTTTCATATTTACTCCTTAATGATAGCCTTCATCACCAATGCGGACTTTGTCGCGGAACACCCAGTAAGACAAACCGGTATAAATAATTTTGAAATGTAACTTATTACTGAGAATTGAAGTGCCTTAATATGATTCTGTCATTTTCAGAATAAATCATTCTTGCTCCCTGACTAATACTTGAACAATCAACTCAACAGGCGTAAAGTTATCTCAATTTAGTTACCCTAGCTAACTATTATGCCAAATCGACTTAACTTTCGTGCTTCATTACTGCGCTGTGCGCGTTTAATGAGTGATGAAATCAATACCATTTTGCTTCCACATCAGCTGAATTATTCATTGTGGCAGGTACTGTATGTCATACAGCTTAAGCAAGGCTGTACCTCTATTGACATTGCTGAATACCTGAATGTTTCCAAACCTTCGATTGCAAAACGTATTCATGCATTAATACAACTAGAGGTTTTGGATCAGGTCGACACTGATGATAAACGGCAAAAGAAACTGATTCTAAGCATTAAAGGTCAACAACTTTTTTCCGCGTGCTCTGAAAAACTGGACCTGTTTGAACAACGACTGTTATTGCCCTTAGATCAAGCTGCGCAAAATAGTACGCTAAATACCCTGCATCAACTTATGGAGCATCTGCAAGAGATGAAAGGTAGCCAGTCATGAGTGAACATACGCCCTTATGGACAAGAAATTTTATTCTTGTCAGTGCCATTAACTTTCAGCTGGTCCTGACCTTTTATCTGCTGGTGGTGGTCATTGTCGGCTACGCAGTTGCTGAAATGGATGCAACCACGGCTCAGGCCGGTCTGATTTCCGGTTTGTTCATTGTCGGTACCCTGATTGGTCGTTTATTTGTTGGTCAGTTTCTGGAACGTTTTGGCCGCAAAACCACCATGATTGTGGGTTTAATTGGATTTTTGATTTTTTCAGGATTCTATTTTATTCCGATGAATGTCACTGCCTTGCTGAGTGTTCGTTTCATGCATGGTTTTATGATGGGTATGGCATCGACTGTATTGGGTACCATCATCGCGCAGATTTTACCGCCGACCCGTCGCGGTGAAGGGATTGGTTACTACAGTATGAGCAGTACATTGGGTACTGCGATTGGCCCGTTTCTGGCCATCTGGATGATGTTGCACGTCGGCTATACTGCGATTTTTGCCTTATCTAGCATGGTCGCTATGAGCTGTTTAATCGTGGCTTTGCTGATTGAAGTACCTAATTTGCCACAACACCCCAAAACCATTGAAACTCAAGTCAATGTGAAAAAACCGAGTTTCATTTCCCAGTTTATTGAAATGAAAGCCTTGCCGATCTCGATCATCATGTTATTGACATCGATTTGTTATTCTGGGGTTTTATCCTTTATTAATTTCTATGCCAAAGAAATTGATCTGGTTGAAACAGCTTCTTTCTTCTTCTTAATGTATGCGATTGCGATTTTATTTTCACGTCCATTTACCGGCCCACTGATGGATCGTAAAGGTGAAAATATCATTATGTATCCCGCATTTATCATTATGGCATTGGCCTTGTATCTGCTCAGTCAGGCCCATAGTCCGATGACCTTGTTACTTTGTGCAGGCTTGCTCGGTCTGGGCTATGGCAACATTCAGTCAGTTTGTCAGACTGTTGCTGTGAAAAGTACCTCGCTGGATCGTATGGGCTTTGCTACCTCGACCTTCTTCATCTTCCTCGATGCAGGACTCGGCTTTGGCCCTTATTTTATTGGTAGGGCGCTGGATTATATAAATTATGCGCAGCTGTATATGTATAGCGCGATTGCAGCTTTGATCTGTATTGGTTTCTACTATGTATTACATGGACATAAAGTGAAAAGTAAAGCCATTAAAGCTGCTTAATCATTTTCCAATACCGCCAGGAAAAATTAAAACCATTGGCTAAAATATATGAAATCCCCTTTTATAAAGGGGATTTCGAAAAATTATGAATTACTTAAATACCTTAAAACGTGTTGCATCATCTATATAAGCTTTATCTTTGGCTTCACCTTCTACTGAACCAAACACCAGCTGGGCACGCAGTTTCCAGGAGGCTGGAATTTCCCATTCAGCATGTACCTGTTCATCCACGATCGGGTTATAGTGCTGAAGTGAAGCGCCTAAACCTTCAGTATGTAAGGCGGTCCAAGTTGCGAACTGGGCAATGGCTGTTGAGTGCTCTGCCCAGATCGGGAAATTCTCTGCGTAAGACGGGAACTGCTCTTGCAGACCTTTAATCACATCCATGTCTTCAAAGAATAAAACGGTACCCACACCTGCGGCAAAACTGTCCATTTTGGCACTGGTTTTTGCTGCACTTTCTTCATCTTTGGCATAAGACTTGAGTTTTTCTTTGACAAAATTCCAAAATTTTTCGTGCTCGGCATTAAACAAAATCACGGCACGTGAAGACTGCGAATTAAAAGAGGATGGACTCTGTTTGATCGCATGTTTAATCAAATCAGTTAAATACTCTGGGCTTTGCTCTACATTTTTACCGACTGCATAAATGGTACGGCGTTTCTTAATTAAATCTAAAAACTGATTTGACATTCAATGAAATCCTGTGATATTTCTTCGCGAAAATTTGAAACAATCTACCCTCACTGTTAATAAAATGTGAAATATCTACTTTTATAACAATATTTAGGTAAATGTATTGCTGTCTTACCATATGCAATAATAATTCCAATTTCTAGTACATTTTATTGATAATTAAATCTTTAATTTTTTATATAGATGCATTTAAATAGCTTAAGTTTATCTTTTTACAGCTAAAACTGGCATAAAAAATCCCCCAATATTTGGAGGATTGTTATCGTATTTTATGCTGTTCTAGAATTTGGCATTTAACACATTTTGCGGAACTTTGTGTTTCCACAAATCACGCAGTGTGGGTAAATAGAATTTTTCACCAATTTCAACCAGTTCTGCATCAATCAGTGCATGAATTTCGTGCATAAACAGATAATCGAGTTCTACAGTTTTCAATTGATGGTTGTTTTTCGCAAACTCTTTACGCTTTTGCTGCGCAGTTTTGACTAGCTGATCGGCATAGTTTTTATTTTTAAATTGAGAAATCGCATTTAAACGTAATTCAATCACGCCCCAGCCGCTGAGTAATAATTTGAACAATTCAAAATCTTCAGTGGTCGATTCCCAGGTCATTTCATCCAGATTTTCATCGCCAGGCAGAACCGGAAGCAATAATTCCATCACACTCGGAAAAATCTTTTTAAAATTCAAAATAAATTTAACAGGATGCTCACCCGGATAATCCTTAAATTGAACCTTTCTCTGAACATCTGTTAAATAAACGTCAAGCATAATCAATCATCAGCAGTTAATTTCTAGGACTATTGTACGCATATATGCCCCAGATAAAAACCACTGATGATCAATTGATAGCTGTTCCAACTTTTAGATGGCTATTTCACATTAGGTGAAACCATATTTTCCGGAATTACCACGGCATCAAACTGTTCGGCAGTGACCAGGTTCAATTCGACCGCGACCTGTTTTAAGGTTTTGCCTTCCTTATATGCTGTTTTTGCCACTTTAGCAGCATTTTCATAACCAATCACCGGATTTAAAGCAGTGACTAACATCAGTGAATTATGCAGGAAATGATCAATTTTTTCGCGGTTGGGCTCAATGCCAACGGCACAATGATCATTAAAGCTGTTACATGCATCGCCCAACAGTTGAATCGATTGCAACAGGTTAAATGCAATGACCGGCATAAACACATTCAGCTCGAAGTTGCCCGAAGCTCCGGCGACATTAATAGTCGTATCATTCCCCAGCACCTGTGCCACCACCATGGTCATGGCTTCACTTTGGGTTGGATTGACCTTGCCGGGCATAATGCTTGAACCTGGCTCATTTTCAGGAATACGGATTTCACCAAAACCGCAGCGCGGACCACTGGCCAACCAGCGAATATCATTGGCAATTTTATTTAAACTCACTGCCAACGTCTTTAAAGCCCCAGAGGCAAATACCGCAGCATCACGCGCAGCTAAAGCTTCAAATTTATTCGGAGCCGTTACAAATGGCAAACCGGTTAAATTAGCTAACTGTGCTGCAGCTTTTACTGCATACTCCGGATGTGCATTTAAACCTGTTCCAACTGCTGTGCCCCCCAAAGGCAATTCATATAAACCCAGTAAGGCATAATGCAAACGTTTTAAGGCATGATCCAGTTGTGACACATAGCCACTAAATTCTTGCCCGAGCGTTAAGGGTGTTGCATCCTGTAAATGGGTACGGCCAATTTTGACAATGTCGGAAAATTCTTGCGATTTAGCCTCTAGAGTATCGCGTAAACGTTGTACGGCAGGAATCAGCAATTCATAGATTTGCAGGCTTGCAGCCACATGGATGGCTGTCGGAAAAGAATCATTGGTCGATTGTGCACGATTGACATGGTCATTGGGGTGAACCGGCTTTTGAGAACCCAAAGGATTACCCAGTCTCTGGTTGGCAATATTAGCAATGACTTCATTACAGTTCATATTACTTTGCGTACCTGAACCTGTTTGCCACACCACCAGTGGAAATTGACTATCCCACTTTCCAGAAATCACCTCTTCTGCAGCATTGACAATATAATGTGACAATTCATGAGGAATTTGACCTAACTCGGCATTGGTCATGGCGGCCGCTTTTTTGACCAAGCCCATCGCCCGAATCATCGGTCGGGGTAAACGTTCTTGACCAATCTTAAAGTTTTGCAAACTACGCTGTGTCTGCGCACCCCACATTGCTTCACTTGGAACTTCTACCTCGCCCATAGTGTCATGTTCAATACGTGTTTGCATTCTCCACCTCATATCGATGTCGTTTTATGATTTAAACCAATTCAATAGTTTTGACATATTTACTGATCTTAATCAAACATATTATAATTGTAAATGATTATTATTTACATTATTCACTTTGTTTCTCAGCTGCTTTAATTTCCCTTCAGTGTTTGTTGATAAAAACGCCAGGCATCTTCAATAATTTGGGTAATGCTGCGCTTAGGTTGCCATTTTAAAATTTCATGGGCTTTGCCTGAGGTCGCCCCCACCTGATCCAATTCAGCATAAGTATAAAACGGCACATCCATGGTTTTGATTTCAGTCTGGGTGACTTTTGAAACTTCACTGAGCAAGGCTCGAATGGACATATTTTGTCCTGCAATATTAAAGGCATCACAGGTATAAGGCTGAGTCCTTAACCATTGTAGAGTCGCTAAAATGGCATCACAGCAATCCAATACATGCAAAAAGCTGCGCTCAACGGTACGGTCCAGGGTTTGGGCTTGCTGTCGCAGTTCAATATAATCACGTTTTTTCGCTGCAACCTGTAAAGCCAGTGGAATAATATTTTTCGGCAATGGCGCCACAAATTCTCCAAGCACGCCATGTTCAAAAGCACCGGCAATGTTGCATAGTCTTAAAATGGCAATTTTCCATTCGTTGTCGGTCAGTGCGGTATCACGGATAATTTCTTCCGTCATCTGCTGCGATTTGATATAGGGATTGGGGTAGGAATAATTAAATGGCGTATCTTCGCTCAGAATTAAGCTGGACTGACCATAGACTGCCAGACTGGATAAGTGAATTAAGGTTCGAATGCCTGTACGCTGCATAGATCGCAGCAAACTCATAATACAACTGACATTATCGTTATAATATTCCAACGGTTTAAGCGCAGATTCTTCTATCGATTTAAAACCAGCGGTGTGAATGACGGCTTCTACAGAATATTGTTCAAAAACTTTGTTTAAGGCGGGTGTATTTCGGATGTCAATTTTGACAAAAGGCACATACATGCCGGAAATGTATTCAAGTCGTTCTAAGGTTTGTAAAGTTGCATTGGATAAATTATCAACAATGATGACTTCTTGTCCATGAGCCATCAGGCTTAACGCAATATGTGAGCCTATAAAGCCTAAACCACCCGTCACTAAAATCATTGTATAGATACTCCTTATAATAATCAGTACCTTGCAACTTATTGGTGTAATCTTGGTGTTTACAACAACTTATCCACAGATATTAAAAGCAAAAAACCGACTCAAAATTCTCTTGAGTCGGCTAATCTGCAAGAGCACTATCACACCATCTTAAAGATTTGGAATATTGCATGTGTTGCAGTTATGGCTATGAACTGTATATTGTTTATGAAAAAAATAAAAAACTTATTCAATGAATGGTAAAACTCATCAAGAGGAATAAAAATGAAACCATGGGAATACTTTTACATAGAACACACGATAAGACATGATCCTAGCCAAACAACTAGACACACATAGCCATCTTTGTTGTTTTTTATTGTGAAGTATATGCACCATCGACCACATACTGACTGCCAGTCACAAATGAAGCATCATCAGAAAGCAGAAAGGCAACGACCTGAGCAACTTCTTCCGGATTGCCTGCTCGACCAATCGGATGTAATTTCACCATCTCTCCCTCATCAATTTCAGCACTTAAAGGCGTTTTAATATAACCTGGATGTACCGAATTAATGCGAATACCTTGATCCGCATATTCCAATGCCGCTGCTTTTGTTAATCCGGTAATAGCATGCTTTGCAGCCACATAACCAGGAATATTTTTAAACCCGATTAAGCCTGCAATTGAAGAGGTATTAACAATCGCTCCACCTCCAGCAGCCAATATTGCAGGAATCTCATAGCGCATGCTATAAAATACCCCATTTAGATTAACATCAAGCACACGATGCCACCCATCAATGCTCAATTCTGCAGTTGGGTTAAGTTCCCCCAGAATTCCCGCATTATTAAATGCTAAATGCAGTGCACCATATGTACTAACAGCAAATTCAACCACTGCTTTCATATCTTCAGGCTCAGCTATATTGGCTTTATTTGCTACAGCTTTCCCACCTAAAGATATGATCTCATTAGCAACTTTATGAACAGTTTCCATGTTAATATCTGAAACCACCACACTTGCGCCCTGTTGGGCCAAAAGCATAGCGGTACTTTTGCCAATACCAGAACCAGCTCCAGTAACTAAGACCACTTTATTATTGAATTTATTTGACATAATTTTTTCCATTTCTAATTTTAAGCGTAAGTCGCAAGACTTTGTAATGTTCAGCATCTCAATTCTTTGTTGAGACTGGGTCTATAATACTATTCTGCATGAGTTCAACATATTTTTATGTATATTGATCTAACTAAAGTCATACAGCACATTCTCTATATTGAACTAAAAATGAGTTTGTTTAACGCCAGCATACTTTTTGAAACACCACCCAAAATTCTATACGCCTAGTTGTTAAACAAGCTTAAATAAAATAGTAATATATTAAGCATACTTTAATGATCAAATACTACGGATAGTATTTGATCGCACAGACCCACTTCGGTGGGTTTCTTATTTCTGAAATAAACTTTCGCTATTTTATAGGCAAGGTCGGATTCGAAGGTAAGACCTGTAATAACTAAGTAGCACTAATTCCCAAAACCCATCCCTGTGATGGGTTTCTTTTGCCTATTCTTGCTTATAATTTATTTACAAATAAAAATAATCACTTGAGAATTATATCAGAGCTTCTTCCAAGTCATGATGCTAGTTACATTGGCACTTTTAGCTTTACCATTGACTTTCATTTGGTCTCCAGCAGCATTTAAACTGGCATCAATATCATATACACGTCCATCCTGCGTATTAATCCAAATACCCTTGTTAAATTGTTTATTGCTAGTATCAGCAACCAGACCTTTAAGAGCTTCCATTCCAAAAATTGGCTGATTCTTCAGTTCACCTTGGCATTTGCTACATACTTCAGAATTTGCAACACCAGGTAAAGATCGATTTTTAGTAATGACAGCACTGTACTGTTGTGTTTTAGAATTCTTGCGAATCACGATGTCTGAAACATAATAACCAGTACGATCATCAATAACTTTCCAAGTGCCAATTAACGGATCGAATGGCATAGCGGCTAATGGATTGATTAGCCCAAAAAATAATGCAGTAGCAGCAAAAAATTTACGGTTCATAAAAAGTATTTACAATTCAAAGAAATAAATAAGCACGGCTGTGCTCAAAATTGGCGAGAGTATAACAATTATTTTTCTATTAAGACATTAATTTCATTAGATTTAAATATATATCTGCTAGCTATTCCCAAAATTAATCAAAGATTAAAATCAAGATATCATCATTTTTACAACGTTCACTTACCTTACTATCAAGCCAAAATCAAAGAAAACCATGACATGTAATAATGAAGTAACGCTACCCAACCCATCCCAGTGATGGGTTTTCTTTTGAAAAGGCCAGCATTGGTGTAGATCTGGTTCAAATTACTTTTTATTTTACCAATAATATGAAAAAAGGAAGGGAATATAGGGAATTTCATGCAGATAAAAAAATAGGTTTTATGATTTTTAACTTTAACAAACCCAATTAAATCATTGTTTTTAAATAATTATTTTTGAAATAATTTTAACATTAAGTTCTGAATTCTTTAGATACCACCTAAAATCATTGTATACTACCCTTTTCTTATGAAGTTTGGATGCATCAATATTGGATTGGGCATTCTTCAAGTGAATTTCGATGAGTACCTTATTACTAATTACCTCCGCTCCAACCTCGATCTATGCCTGGCATGCCTTGGGTCTTGCTCAGGCCTTGCACGCTAAAAACCAGCCATTTCGCGTGTTCTTCTATCAGGACGGTGTTGCTGTAGCAAATGCCTTGCAATGGGTTCCGGATGATCAGCGTAACTTGACCGAAGAATGGCAGAAACTGGCGATTCGCTTACCGGTATGCGTGAGTGCTGCGTTGGCGCGTGGTATTAGCGATGAAGAAAATGCCAAACGACATCAAATTAGCCAACACAATCTTGCGCAAGGCTTTGAACTGGTTGGTCTGGGTGAACTTGCCGATGCAGTACAGTCAACACAACGTCTGATTCAATTCTAAGACGATATTTTTTTGGTATTTGTTGCTTTTAAAAGGTAAATTGTGTGAAATCTGTACTCGTTATTCTGACCCAAGCCAATCTGGCCAATCTGCAGGTGCATGAAAGCCTGTCTGCCACGATGGTACTGGCAACTTTTGGCTGTGAAGTGAAAGTTTTACTGCAAGATGCAGCCTTAAGTTTACTCAATGCCGAACTGCCATTTGATCAGCTTAAACATGCCTTTAAAGTGGCATCCAATATGGTCGATAGCTTTGAATTTTATGACCTTAGCCCGATTTTGATTGAAAACAAACATCAACATTCACACTTTGTAGCCAATGCTCAACAGGATATTGAATTTGTTGAGTTAAATCCTGATTTCATTCAAAGTTTTGATTTTGTATTGTACTGGTAAAGTTGAAGAGTAAACTGATTATGTCGAATAAAAGCTTATATTTGGTGCAAAGTACTTTTTCAGCAACCCCGAATGTTTTGAGCAAATTGCAACAGGTTTATAGCCCTGAAGATACGGTTGTGATGATGGGGGAATCGGTCCTGCAACTACAGCATCCATTTCTGCAACCATTGGACAAGGTGTATGTACTGGACACCGATGCGGAAATCCTGGCGGGACAAACAACCAAAAATTTACAGCTGATTTCTTATGCAGAATTTGCAGATATTTGCCTCAACTATACCCGCTGTATTCGCTTGAACTAATTTGAGATTTATGATGAATTTAGAACTCGATCAAGATGGTCACTTAATCGATTACACCATTTGGAATGAAACGGTGGCTCAAGAGTTGGCAAACTCTCTGGAGCTACAACTTACAGCGTGGCATTTTGAAGTTTTGCATGCAGTACGCCAGTTCTATCAACAGTTTGGACATTCACCGGCAACACGCCCACTGATCAAATTCCTGATGAAAACCGTCAGTGCCGATATCAATAATGCCGTCTTGCAAGAGCAATTTAAGACCGGTCTGGTAGCACGTCATTTAAGCCGTCTGGCAGGCATTCCTAAACCGCCGAATTGTCTATAAATCCTGAAGGAAAAGATTTAGGATGATATTTTGTGCTGTTCCCGATAGTCGTATTCATCTCACGTCAGTTCAACTTTAACCTGCCTGGCATGCAGCGTTTCATGACACTCAGAACATACCCGTCACGGGATCACTTTATGACCACATCTTTTATACATATATTGCATCGGCTGTCCTAAATCTTCATTCATCCATTGATCTGCCCAATGTGCCATAGACATTAAAAAGGGATTCAGTCTGCATCCAAACCCTGTTTTTTACAGTCGACTGCCAACCAAGTTTTTTTAAAAGTGAATTTTATCCCGATTTTCCTCAATAATTTTTAACCATGCCCGTGTTGCAGGGTTCATGGCAACGGTGGTATTCCAGGCCATGCTCAGCGTCCAGTTCAGATGCGGGCTTTCCAGCAGGCTGATGTTAAATTTCTCCTGATCCAGCTGTTCACAGTAAATTTTTGGTAACAAAGCAATCCCGACATCCGACTCGACCATTTTGGCAATAAAGTCCCATTGGCTACTTTTACAAACCACATGCGGTTCAAAACCGACGTAATTCGCTGCCTGAATAATCATATTGTTTAAAGTGAAGGAATCATCATAAAGCAAAAAAGACTCTTCTTTTAATTCAATCAATTTTACGGTTTGTCGATCCTTCCACTGGGTATCTTTTCGAGAAAGCAAACATAAGGGCGAATCCATAATAGGAATACCGCTCAGTACCGGTTTTAAATGTCCCAATAAAATGCCAACATCGACTTTTTTCGCCAAAATGGCATCTTCAATCGCAGCTGCACCGACTTCCAGAAAACTTAATTCGATATGTGGATATTGCTTGTGAAACTTGGCAATTAAACTACTGAGTAAAACTGAACCTAATGGCGGTAAACCTAGGGTTAATTTGCCCTGTTTGAGCTGCCGGATTTTAGCCACTGTTTCAAAAATACGTTGCTGTTGTTCCAGTATGACCAAAGCATGTTGATACACTTGTTCACCAGTATAGGTTAAGGCAACATCCCTTTTACGCCCGGCTTCTCCCTTATGAAATAAAGCCACACCAATTTCCTGTTCCAGGTGATGTATGGTCTTACTGATGGTGGGCTGGGTCACACACATCTCCTCTGCTGTTCGGGTAAAACTTTGCAATTGCACGATTTTAACGAATACGCTCAGACTCTTAATATCCACCTATCATTCCATTTATGCATAATATTTTTTTTATTATTCATAATATGAACACATGGTCAAATTTAAAATACCTGCAAGTTTTTATATTTTCTGATTATGTCTACTTCTTCACGTTCTGCTCCATCAATTTATATTACTCAGGTGGTATTACAGCTCAGTCTGCTGATCTTCATCTGGTGGATTTCCTCACTGATACAACATGCGCTCAATTTACCGGTTTCTGCCGGAGTTATTGGCCTGTTACTGGTGTTAATGGCTTTACTGAGTGGCCTGTTTAAACTGCAATGGATTAAAACAGGTTCAGATTTTATTCTCGGTGAACTGGTGTTGTTATTTATTCCCTGTGTAGTCGGCATCATTAAATATAAAGACCTGCTTTTGACCCAAGGCTGGCAACTGATTTTATCAGTCGTGATCGGCACTTTCTGTGTGATGCTGGCTACAGCCTATAGCGTATATTTCGGTTTTAAACTGGAAGCCCGTTTAAAGCATAAATCACAATCCCGACACCTGTTAGAACAGGGAAAATAATATGAACCTGACTGCGCTTATATGTTTTCTCGGGACACTCATCTGTTATGTACTGGCTAAAAAACTGCATAAAAAATATCCCTACATGCTGTTGGCACCCGGTATTTTTGTGCCTCTTATTCTGGTGATATTGATGCTGGCGTTCAATATTTCCTATGATAGCTATATGGTGGAAAATCAATGGCTGATCTGGATGTTGGGACCTGCGACCATTGCCTTTGCCATTCCGATTTATGAATATCGCAAAGTCATTACAGCACATGCCTTGTCGATTGGTTTAGGCATTGTGGTGGGCATGATTGCCGGTGTGATCAGCGCATTTTATCTGGCAAGATTATTTCATTTTGACCAGGCCACGTCTTACAGTTTAATGGCCCGTTCCATTTCTACGCCCTTTGCCATGGAACTCACTTCCCATATAGGCGGTTCGGTTGAACTGGTGATTTTATTTACCATGATTACCGGGATTGCGGGTGTAGCGATGGGAGATATGCTTCTACTGGCACTCAAACTCAATTCACGCTTTGCTCAAGGCGCGTCTTTTGGGAATGCGGCACATGGTTTTGGTACCAGTAAAGCCTTTATGCGCCATCGTGAGGAAGGTGTGGTGGCCTGTTTGACCATGGTACTTGCAGGGGTATTTATGGTGCTGCTGGGACCGGCAATTATTTCCATGGTCGTGACTTATTTATAAGTGATAATGCCCATGATACGGAAGTGATGCTGTTGAGGTGATCAGGCTGCTCACTTCCTCTTTTTAATCATGGAATGGTTAAATAAAAACTCGCTACAATAAAACTCAAAAGACTCACCGCCTCGCAAATTTCAATACTCGCCCCTACCGTATCACCGGTAATTCCCCCAATACGCTGGATAAATTTATACCTTAAATAAAGCAATGTACCTAGCATAGATAAAGCACACAGCATTCCAGCCCATCCCCAATACACTGATGTTAGTAAACTTAATACACATACAATAATGGCGGCAGTTTTCGGAATAAATTCTGCAATTGAAGTGCCTAAACCTTTTTGGCGCACATAAGGGGTGGTTAAAAATAAAAATAACGGCGCTAAACGACCCAATAGCGGAAATAAAATCAGGGCTGAATAGTATTGCTGTTCCAATAATACATACAGTGCCGACCATTTTATTAGGCATAGAATGATTAAACTCAGCACCCCTATTGGCCCACAGCTCGGGTCTTTCATAATAGCTAAGGTACGTTCAGGATCACCAAAACCACCAACCCAGGCATCAGCAGTATCAGCCAGACCATCCAGATGCAACCCGCCTGTCAGCCAAATCCATAGCACTAAAATCACACTACTTAATAAAATAACGGGGATCGCCTGTAAAAGATGGGCAAGTGCAAATAAAATCAGGCCAATAATCAGTCCAATCACAGGATAAAACAGCAAAGATTGAGCATTTTGCTGTTTGCTCGGCATCTGTTTTAATTGAACTGGAAATATCGTTAAAAACTGCAGTGCAATAAAAAATGGCGTCATGCTGATTGCTCCACATATTCAATGCTTAAATCATCATGTAGAATGAAATGATTGAATTGCCCCAGTTCAGCAGACATTTTTAAAATATTGTCCAAGGGTTGATTGAATGCCAGACATTTTAACAGTTTAATCACCCCACCATGCGTGACCACCATTGCATGTGCAAATTGATTGTGCTGCATGGAACCCTGAATTTGTTGCAGCGCATGTAAAATACGCTGCTGAAACTGCTGCATTGTTTCTGCATTGGGTGGACTAAATCGGGTTGGAGTTTCCCAGAACTGCGCCAATACATCCGGCTGCTTTTCATAGATCTCTTGCGTAGAAACAGCTTCCCAATCGCCAAAATGCATTTCCTGCAAATTTCGATCTAGAATAAGTTCAAGCTTTAAATTGCTGGCAATTTCATCTGCAAATAAAGCACAGCGCTGCAAAGGCGAACTAAACACAATATCCCAGGGGTTAGGTGAATTATTTTTTAAGAATTGATCTACCGTTTGTTGCATTTGCTGCCAGCCTGAATCCGTCAAGGCGTCATCAGTTGAACCACGCAAAGTATGACTCAGCTCGGTCTCGCCATGACGCAGCAAATCAATCCTGTACATCTTAAATCATCCTTAAATCTAGACAGATTAAACTTTTTCACCTGTCACGGCGGCTTCGGCAAAAGTTGCCATATTGTTATGCAGGCTGCATGCTAACTTGATGATTCCTAAAGCTGCCCCGGCACCACTGCCTTCGCCCAGGCGTAAATTCAGTTTCAGCAAAGGGTTGGCATTCAGTTCTTGCAATAAACGTTGATGACCGTATTCAGCAGACTGATGTCCAAACAGCATCCAGTCACGTACAGCCGGATTTAATCGTACGGCGACTAATGCAGATGCTGTGGTGATAAAACCATCAACCACCATAGGCAAACCCAGTTGTGCACAGCGAATATAAGCACCGGCCATTGCAGCCACTTCCAGTCCACCCACGGCGCACAAGGCTTTAAATGCATCATCGCCTACATATTCCTGGTGTAATGCTATCGCACGGTTAATGACATTTTTCTTATGGTTGAGCTGTTCTTCACCGATCCCTGTCCCTACACCGGTCAGTTGCTCAGCAGGCTCATTCAGCAAAAAACAGGCGACAGCAGAAGCAGAACAGGTATTGCCAATACCCATTTCCCCAGCCACATAGATTGAAGCACCCTCTGCAACTGCCTCATCTACACTTTTACGACCAAGATTTAAAGCTTCTATACATTGTGCTTCAGTCATGGCCACTTGTTTGGCAAAGTTGGCCGTACCCGGGATAATGCAATAACGTTCAACGCCTGCATATTCATAGGCATCACCGACTGAACCACAGTCAATCACTTGCAGTCTGGCATTGTATTCCTTGGCAATTACGCTAATACAGGCTCCACCGCTGGTGAAATTTTGCAGCATTTGGCGAGTTACCGCTTGCGGATAGGCTGAAATGTTTTCTTCCATCACGCCATGGTCACCGGCAAAAATGGTAATCCACGGTTTATCAATGTTCGGGCGCTGATTGTTTTGCAAACAGGCCAACTGAATTGCAACATTTTCCAGTTCAGAAAGTGAACCGGTTGGTTTGGTTAACTGTAATTGACGCTCTGCAGCCTGCAGTCGGGCTTCTGCACTTGGCGTTTTACACGCATCTAACCACCAGTTCATTATTTCTCTCCTTTTAAAATCATGGGAAAACCAGCTACACAAAAAATCACCTTATCGGCAAGCTGTCCAAGCTGCTGATGTAAGCGGCCAGATTCATCTACAAACTTGCGGCTGATCTCACCCATGGGAACAACGCCCAATCCAGTTTCATTGCTCACCAAAATGATTTGTGATTGCAAACTTGGCAGCACATCCAGTAATTTTTCACATTCTACAGCTTGCAGATTTTCATCTTCATGCATTAACAGATTAGTCATCCATAGCGTCAGGCAATCGACCAGGATCAGCTGATTTGCTGCGTCAATTTGCTGCAATCGCTCTGCCAGTGAGAAAGGCTCTTCAATCAGCTGCCAATGGGCAGGACGCTGCATTTGATGATGATAAATCCGTTCCTGCATTTCCGTATCTAAAGCTTGAGCCGTTGCAATATAACTGACTGGTAAACCTGAATCTTTTGCGGCTTGTTCCGCAAGACGACTTTTGCCGGAACGCGCGCCGCCTAAAATGAGTTGAATCATGCCTCACCCAAAATAACTTGATGGTATGGTGTTAATGGCCCCTGCAAGGTTTGGGCATGATAGGTCCCAAAAGTTAATTGCTCGGCCTGAAATTCAAATTGCTGCTGTGAAATATTTTGCATGCGCTCAAACACTGCATCACTATTGATTTTGTCTTTATACAGACCCAAAGTGATATGAGGACAATATTGCAACGCTGCGACTTCTGCTGAACAGGTATATAACTGTTGACGAACCTCGGCCAGGCTTCCTTCAATATCCTCAATTTCAATAAAAAGTGCGCTTTCAAAACTATTTAAGTTCCTTGTCTTCAATTTAAATGAAGATTTTTTTTCCCGGTTTAAAAGTTCAATTTGCCGTTGTAATCGTTGCTGGCTAAAATCGTCATCCCAAACCTGCTGGTGAGTGGTCAAAAAACCGCAAATAAACAAGGTGATATGAAACTGGCGCGTATTGGGCGTAAACAGTAGGTCAGAAAAATGCTGACGTAAATGGTCTAAATAGAGCAGCAATTCAGGCGACTGGATTTCCAGATACCAGAGTGAATAATCCGTGCGCCCCTTATGCCACTCAGGATAGTCCTGTGCAAGCGTGGGCACAACTGGCATTGCAGGCTTTAGAAACACATAAAATTCACATTAAATTCAATCACCTTATTTAACCATGAATTTGATGCAATTAAATAAAGCATTGGCTTAACAATATTCAGCCTATGCTGAAATTTATTCAGTTCTTCAAGCATATTCCTGATGCGACCACATTTCGGCATAAAGTCTATGTTCGCCTTGGGCACGTCGATCGACGATTTCCTTTAGCTCCGCCTGTTGTTCTGCGTTGATTTTTACTCCACATTGGCCTAGTCGTCTCAGAGATGTATATCTTCCAATTAGTTCTATCACAGAAAGGCTTCGTGTCGATGTAGAAAGTGAAAGTGAAAGTGAAAGTGAAAGTGAAAGTGAAAGTGAAAGTGAAACTATAAATAATATTGTTTTACTGGGTGATTACAATGTCGAGCCTTACGACAAAAGAATTGTTCACCATTTACAGTCATCTAGAGAGAAAGAGCTGGTACTTACCCGCACCTGCAGGTTTCTTTCTTTTCCGCTCTCTAATATCACTGAAACAAATCATCACGCCGTCAGCCCGGTTTGGTGACAGTACACCGTCAGGCTGCTTATTCACTAAAATTTTGCCTGCACCATTTTTGCTATAGGTGGGTTGTGAAAGTTCGCGCTTAAGTTGTTCAAGCTCTTGCTTATCTATGTCTTGTGTTGAGAGTGAAATAAGACTGTCTGGGTCATATTGCATGTCCTGCAAAGCTCGATAGGTATTCTGGAATCGAAGACGCAGCGACCACTACATCTGGGCTTTAAGATTGGCGAAGAAGTCCACGTTTTTACGCGCCTCAACCATCTCCTGCTCGGGGTTATGTACTGCACCTGATCCCCGGAAAGGATTAGCCTCAATTTCTGACATCCCCCTCACTTGATTTTGCTCATTAATGACGCGAGCATCACCGCATACACCAGCTCCTAACCCATCCGCATCGTAGAAGAACAAATTCAGTTTTAGATCCAGGCATGCATCGATAGCTTTTTGCGTGGTACCAAAAATGTCATCACCAACGCCTGACCATGTATCCAGGTATTGCAATACAATCCCGTGACGAGCCGCAAAAAAGTTTTTATCCTTACCTTCATCTGCTACATCCAGTGCACCGTTACGCTCACCAGAAGGCTGAATACCGAGCTCAATATGAGAATCAACAGCAGCTTCAACCCATGCGGAGGGGATCAGCATGCCTTCAACCGATGCTGCGTAATCAATATCTACTTCTTGAGCCAAAACGACGTCATCAAGTGTGGCCTTTTGCTTTTCATACCATGGATAAAAATCAATTTTCCATGTAGCTCAGCCAGCCAATTCTTATCAGGATTAGCCCTCCAAGGCATGGTAAAGACGGCGTAACGACCGCTAAAACGATCCTGGTGAAAGCGATCGCCGATACCATTGGGAGTAGAGAGCAGTCATATCACTATAGATGATCTCGCCATCTTCATCGCACTCAACACCAATGTGATAAAGCTCATGTTCAATCAAACGACAAAATTCACGATCTGAAGCTTGCTCACAAAATGCAGCATCAACCGTAATCAAATATTGAGGTACGAAACCGAACCAGTCGCGTATCTGCTGTTCCTGGCGTGCCTGCTTCCATCCGCCTTGGTTAAACATGACCTTTTCACATTGCCACAGCACCATACGTTTTTTAGCTACGGCGGCAGATGATGCCCAAGCAAATGCAAGGAACTCTTCATTGTCGTGAAGTAGCTCAGCAATATGATCATGATCCGGGTTATGGAGTTCACCACCAAGGGTCAGCCAGTTTTTGACAACCCATTCTTTTAATTCCACGGCGGGCGCTAATAAAATCGCTTCTTCTTCCTCAGCCTGATCAATCAGATTCGATGGTGGGAATGGTCTGAACTGGTCCATAAGATGCCTTTAAATTTCTCAGCCACATCGTAGCTCGACCCATATTGATGTCTGCAGGTAAAAACTGCTGAAACCGATATCCCATTTCTTCAGCATGGTCATACCGGTCGATGCTCCAGGCTTTTGTAGCCAGCTTACCTTTACGACCACCTGACCAAGGACCACCCGCAATTTCAATCAGCATTCGATATTCAATAAGGTGAAAATCAAACCGCCAATGCTTAGTGCTTTTGAAGTGAAAATACTCTTCATATTTAATTTCCATGCGATCAAGGATTTCTTTGAGTCGATCGAATGCTTCTAAGTATTTTTCACCGGCTTTGGGTAGTGGTCTGGTACGAGATTTCTTTTTAAGTGGGCCTTTATCAGTTAAGGCTTTGTATTGATCAGGATTCATATAAAGCAAAGCGCAAATTCTTAATACGCTCTCTCAACTTAATCATGATGCCGTCAATTGCCAGTAACTCATTTCGAGTCAACCCAGCCTGACTGAGATTTTGATACTTAGACAGCTCAGCACTGCAAAATTCTAAGTCTTGTTTCGCTTGTACTTTGTCTGTCATGAGTACCTCAAAATAAAAAACCCAGCACTCAGGCTGGGTCTGTCATATTGTTTATTTTACTGATGCAATGCCATTTCCGCACTTTTGGCTAAAAATGCCGAACGGCTTAAGTGTTGTTTCTTGGCCACAGCATCAATACGCTTCACCAAAGCTTCCGGCATACTGATATTAATACGAACAGACTTGGTATTTACCTTTGTCGTATCAATATCAACTAACAGCCAAAAACCACCTTCAAATCTCTCATCACCTAACCATCGCTCTGGGCTTGATGGTACAGGTAACGGAATATCTTCACCATCAAAGTGAACCTCAACCGCTTCCTGCGCCATGCGCTGGATGTCTTGCATTTCATCCGCAGCACTGAAACACCCTTCAAAGTCAGGGAAAGTTAAACCGTATGCAGCATCTTCATCTTTATGAACATATACTGGATATAACATATTTACCTCCATTCCCAACCAGCCTGTTTATATATATTGCGTAGAGTACCTATCGGCATATCTTTACGTGGATGTGGCACCACAACATGACCGGGTTTATCGGGATGCTTATACTTTTCATGGTCGCCTTTACCGCCAACCTTGTACCAGCCTTCCTGCTCCAGACGCTTAATAATGTCTTTGCTGTTCATTGTGTAATTATACACAACATTATTTCAATAAGGAATAGAAAAAGAAACCCCGCCAATATCTAGTATGTAGCGGGGTTTTATGTGCCGTAATACGTTCGGCAAAACTTTAAGCAAAAAAAAACCTGCATCTTGGGGAAGGTGCAGGTTATAAACTGAATTTAAGTAAATAATGTGGAGATTTACTTAATTTCCAACTAAAATACTCTGGATTACGCTACCTTTCAAGTTTTATTACAATATAATTTATTGATTTGTATATATTTAAAAATAATATTATTTTATTTAACTTCTTTCAAACAATCCCGACACACCTTGATTTCTTCATCATCAACCGTGTAATCGATTTCAGTCGCACCATGTAGGCCAAATAAACACATTAAGAATCGGAGCATTACTTTTCTCCATGCAAAAAAAAGCCCACTTAGGGAATACGATGTGGGCTTATAAAATAATGACCTTAGGGAGTTATTTAGAAACTACAGGAGTTTCTGTGAACAATTATACATATATCAACTAATATTTGATATTTATTTAAATCAAAATTTAAACTTTTGTTATATTTTGCTATCTTAGTCACACAATTTTCAAAAATAAAGAACCCCACCATGAAAAAGTATATTTTTTGGGCACTTTTAATGCTTCTTGCAATCTCAAGCTTAGGGTGCTTTGCTATATCAATCATTTCTAAAGACACGTTATTTGCAATACTCGGGGCTTTGCTTGCCTTGGCTGCACTTTTAACTTATCTAGAAATAAAATCCATCCATAGCGATCCATTTTTTAAGTAAGTATTTTAATTAGGTCGAATTCGCCATAATTAGAATCTGGAATACTTTTCGGAATAATTTGTTGTTAAAAATGTGACCCCCTCATTTGTGAAGGTACCATGCAAAAAAAAGCCCACCTCGAGAACATTGGTGGGCTTAAACTAAGGACCTTGGAGGGTCATTCAGAAACTACAGCTGTTTCTGGCTGCCATCATACATACTTATTCGTGAATTTTCTGTGAAAAAAATTAATTAAAATTTTAAATAATAGAAAATAAATCAATATATTATAAAAAATTAACTAATAATGTATCAAATATTAAAAAAGCCCGTTTTTGGTTTCACTCTTATGTTCAATCAGTGATTCTTGATATAGAATCAAATCATAAAGCCGCTTAATGCGGCTTTTGTTGTTTTGAAGGAATTGAATAAGTGAGTAATAATGTGAGTAACAAGTAAAAAATCACCCAAATTAATAGTTTAAAATAATGCGATTATTCATCAACAATATCAGCAAATTTAGCATCTAAAACGCGTGCTAAATCTTGTGGGTTTAACCCAACATCCAATCCCCTTTTTCCACCACTAACGTACATGGTTTTAAGGTTTTTAGCACTCTCACATATAATTGTTTTTAAACGTTTTTTCTGTCCAACCGGGCTAATTCCACCGACCAGATAACCTGTTAAACGTTCAGCATTTTTAGGATCAGCCATCTGTAATTTTTTACAGCCTACAGCCGCTGCCACTTTCTTTAAATTTAATTGATGATTGACCGGTAAAACTGCTACAAAGTAGTTCTTATCATCGGTGACTAATAAAGTTTTAAAGACTTCTTCAACGCTGAGCCCCAGTTTCTCAGCCGCTTCTAGACCAAAGCTTTTCGCATTGGCATCGTGTTCATATTCATGGATAGAAAATTCAATTTTATTGGATTTTAAAACTTTACAAGCTGGTGTCATTTTTTTGAGGATATTAATAACGAGATAAGTAAATTATATGCCCTTTAGAAACGAATGTTTAGATTGCTTAAGCTATTTTAGATTCATCTTTTAAATCACGTGACTCTACAAAAACATTAAAAAATCATTTTAGGACTTATATTTTAAAATCGAATTATGGACATAGCTAAAATCTAAGCCTAAGCAAGTGTGAGGTGATTCCCTATTCTACTGTCGACTAGACAAGCGGTTATTGTGATGTTGGTGTTGGGTATTGGTCTTCCTTTACTTGTTATCTCTAATTCATATACTTTTATTTGAAAAACTGGCTTTATCTTAGCAACCTGCTATAGCGCGATACTCAGGTTTAAATCAAAACTGTTAAAAATATGCTTTTTTAGTTTTAAAAAGTAGATCCTACAACAGTTGATAAAAAGCGTGGATATTGCATCCACGCTTTTTGGTTACATTAAAATTAATGAGCTAAATTTCTAAAAATAAGTTTAAGACTGTCTAACATTTTTTCAATTTGCAACGGGGTCAAACCTTCAAAAGACTGATCTAAAACAATATGACTCAGATCGTTAATTTTTTGTACCATTTGCTCGCCCATATGAGTTAAAACGACACGGGTAATTCGCGCATCGTCTTCACAACAATAAGTATGTACCAAGCCTTCATCTTTTAGACGATAAATAATTTTCGTAGTCGTCGACATCTTAAAAATCAGCATCTCGGATAGCTCGGATACACTCGCATTGGGCTTGGACTTTAAAGCCAACAAGATACGCCGACGAGAATTGTCTAAACCATATTTTTTTAACGCATGATCCACATTCTGAACATATTGAGAATGTACTTGAGTAATCCAGTAGTATGGAAAATTATCCAGATTAAACTCAGATGCTGCAGAAAAAAATTTACTGTATTTTCTTGTCATGTCAAAAAACCTCTAACTTATTGTTGTAATTTAAATTATTTTAATGTTCCAAATTTTATTTAAAGTCATTTTTTTTAGCAATACATATTAAATTATTTTTATTGCTCATTCAAAAATTAAGTCTCTCATAAATTGTGTAAAAAATCTACAAAATTTGTATAAAATAAAAGCCCGACATCATGTCGGGCCTTTTCGTATTTGATGCTTAGATCTGACTCCTATCGTACATCACCTTGCTGATCTAAGAATTTTTTCTTTACTTCTATTTATTTTTTTATTGCTGAACTTCCTGTTCCTGTATGATTTGGGCACAGGAAAAATCTATTACACTAATCCATAAACACCTTAAATTCCTGTGCGCCATAACGTACAAAAATGATGAATTTTACATCCAGGCTTTATCAATATCATTCATATATTTTCTTCAAAAAAGAACGGGAAATTTTCTATCTCTGTAAAAATAAGTGCTTTTTAAATATACTTATTGATAGAAAATTTCCAAATAGAACAGCGCAGAATACTTTATAAAGACACACCGAACTTCTTGAATATGCTGGCACGGCGTTTTGGATGAATATTGGCTTTATTTAAATCACCTTTATAATGATCAAATACACGTTTATCCATCATTTTAAACCAGAGCGATGGAATTAAAGCTGGTAATAACATGGTGGCATAACCACTTGGCAATTCAGGTGCTTCATCAAAGTGACGTAAGGCCTGAAATGGTCGTGTCGGATAGGCATGATGATCGGAATGACGCTGCAACTGGTACAAAAACAGGTTGGTAGTAATATTGTTATTGTTCCAGCTATGCTCAGGCATGATACGTGTATAAGTTCCATCTTCCTTTTTATCGCGCATTAAACCGTAATGTTCAATATAGTTAATAATTTCAAACAAACTGATGCCATAAAATGCCTGTGTGGCCAAATAAGGAATCACGTCTTTACCAAATAGCTTCAGCATACTGGCATGAAAACCGGCACTCATCGCCCAGCCTTGAAACAGTTCATTTTCCTTGCTAAAGAAAGATAAACCTTTGCGTTTTAAACGGTTCTTTTCAATTTCAATGGACGATTTAATTCCACCAAATACCGTTCTTGGCCAAAACTCATAGAAAGTTTCACCCATTTTCGAAGAAGCAGGATCTTCAGGCATTGCCGCACGCTTATGGTGTCCATAAGGATGTTCAACCCGAAAGTGATTATAAAACAGCGGTGCTAATGTGGCATGGGCAAGATAATGATCCTTTTTATGCGGCCTATGCGAAAGTTCATGTGCCGTGTTTACACCGACACCATTAATCGCGCCCATGGAAATACCGAGCAGTATCTGATCCAGAAAAGAGGTTTCTTTACGTGTTACCACATAACCGGCAAAAAGGTTGGCAGCCATTTGCAAAGGAATAAACAGTTTTACAATACGGTCATAATAAGGGTCTGCTACAAGTGACTTAATTTCTTCATCATCAGGATTATTACTGTCATTACCGACAATAGCGTCGACTGTTGGAATAATCACATGCAGTAATAAAGGACCGCCCAAGGCAAAGATTTTTTTCGTGGCTTTAGGACCAACCTGATAGCCAGCCAAAATCCCCATACCGATCACCGGTAAACCGGGGCTCAGCAGCCACCAATAACGTTTTTTGTCGAGGGCTAAGCCTGAAGCATTAGGCAGGGTCTGAAGTGTGGCTTGATTTAAATTTACTGGTGCATTCATGCTGGCGATCTTCCCTATTTTTTGTTCTAACGTTATATTTCTAGAAATAGGTCCTCAAGAACAGTTGTAAACGTCCAAAAAAACTATGCAAACGTCCTTGGCATATCTAGCCAATTTTTGACCTAAAAACACATGCTGACATATATCCAGAATTTTATAATTTTTATTCAATGATGACAGAACGATAAGACATGGATGCCTTAAGTAAAATTTTTGACGATATTCATCTGAATAAATCTGAATATATTTATTTAAAACCGCAAGGTCACTGGGCTTATGCTTATCAGGAACAAGATGCCATGATTGGCTATGTGGTTCTGGTGGGCCATATGACCATTCAACTGAATCCACACACCCAACTGCAGGTCGAAGCAGGTGATCTGGTGCTGATCCCATCAGGGCAAAACCACTCTTGCCATAGCAGTCATAAAAGCAATTTAGTTGAAGCACTTAATATTACCGGGCTTTTTGATGAAAAAAGGCAAGAAACCATTGAATTTGGAAGTACCAGCGGTGAACCAGCACTGATTCTGGCGATCCGCTGTCATATTGATACCATTATGGCACGTCCCTTACTGAATGCCCTGCCCGACTATATTCATATTCAGCATATTACCGGCAGCACTACCCCTGAATGGCTACAAATCGGATTACATTTTTTGGCCGTAGAAGCCTATCAAATTCGTCCGGGTCGCGACAAAATTCTCGATCATCTGGTCAGTATTCTTTTTATTGAATGTGTACGCGATTATATTGCCCAGTTAAGCGATTCCAATAACTGGCTCAGGGCTTTGGCACATACCGAACTGGCCAATGCTTTGGCCGCTATTCACGGTAAGCCTGATCAGGCCTGGACGGTAGAAAGTCTGGCTGAACAATGTTGTATGTCGCGTTCCAAGTTCGCCACCTTATTTAGCAGTATTGTAGGAGAAACACCATTGGCCTATTTACAGCAATACCGTTTCCGTTTGGCTTCACAGCATTTACGCGAAGGACAATTGTCGATACAGCAAATTGCCCATCGTGTTGGTTATTCTTCCGAAACGGCGTTTAGCCAGACTTTTAAACGCCTGTTTAATTTAACTCCGAGCCAATATCGCCAGCAGTTCCAGTAAAAATCAGGCTTGATCAGATGTGCCTGCATTCAAGGTATTCAGAATGGCCTGAACCGGGTCTTCACTATTGCTTGACAACAGCTGCTTGTGCATGGTGATGTGCTGCATCGCCTGAATTTGTGCAGTTTCAACGTTCATCAGTTTTTCAATTTCAGCAGCCAGATTTTCTGGCGTTGCATCATGCTGAATCAGTTCCTGAATGACCTTTTTCCCGGCAATAATATTCGGCAACGAATAATACGGAATCTTGATCAGGAATTTGACCAAATGATAGGTCAGCCAGTTTAGTTTATAAAAAGTCACCATCGGACGATGTAACAACATCGCTTCTAAAGTTGCGGTTCCCGAAGCCAATGCCACAATATTGGAAGCATTCATCACTTGACGGCCAATTTTCGATTCCGTATCGATATTTTCCAGCAAACAGACTTTAGCCACACAATCAGCAGGATATTGTTGCAGTAATGCTTCAATCTGCTGTTTGCGCGCCTCATTAATAGCTGGAATCAGAAACATATATTCAGGATGTTTCTGACTAACGATTTTCGCTGCATCAAGTACCAATGGGCCCAATCTTTCAATTTCACCACGACGACTCCCCGGTAACAGTGCAATGTGCTTGTGTTCCACATTCAAGCCCAGCTCCTGCTTGGCTTCAATCAGCGGGTTTTGCAATGGCAATTGACTGGCCAATGGATGCCCGACAAAAGCAGCTGGCACATCAAATTTTTTATAAAAGGTTTTCTCAAAAGGAAATAAACACAGTACCAGATCAATACTGGCTTTGATGCCATGTACCCGTCCCTGACGCCATGCCCAGACTGAAGGACTGACATATTGCACGGTTTTGATCGGTAAGTTTTTCTGTTTCAGACTTTTAGATAAACGTAAATTAAAATCTGGCGCGTCAATCCCGACAAAGACATCCACCGGCTCTTTGCTCCAGATATCAACTAAACCATCACGCACGGCGAAAAGTTTTTTCAGATCTTTTAAAACTTCCACAATGCCCATGACCGATAAAATATCCATCGGATAATAGCTTTTGAAACCTTCAGCAATCATCTGTGGACCACCAATGCCTTCAAATTCGGCATCTATGCCTTGCTCACGAAAACTACGGATCAGTTTAGCGCCAAGGGTATCGCCTGAAACCTCACCAACCACCATTCCAATTTTTAGTTTTCTATTTTGCAAGTGTTTTTCCCCATACGTCCTGCGGCTGAATAGTTTAATATTTTAGCATAGTCCTTTATCTTTACATGACTAAGCATTAATCTCTTCAAACTATAGCAAAACAATAAATTTAAATGCCGTGTTGGGAAAAATTTGCGTTCGATACAAACATGGCTTCAGCAGGAAATTCTAAAATCTTTTCAGACACAGTGGCGATAGATCAACAAACATTTTATTTTCAGCCTAATATTTTTCATTAATGTTCTGGTTTTCAAGGACAAATCGCTTCATGGATATTTCATGAAAAAAATAGACTGCAAATTGTGACTATATGACCTATATGAATAGTTCCACTATAAAAAAGGCTATCGAAACTTTTTGTGAAAATGCATCACATAACAGTAGCCCAGATAGTGTCTAAGTTGAACTGCTATATAATCAACTTCCATTATTCCGATCTCTATTTCAAGAATTCATATCCTGCTGAATTTTCAATATTTAATTTTAATCAGACAAAAGTATTAACGCACAACATAAGAAAATAAAATCCCGCTTTATCTCTTTTTAGAATAAGCAAATCAATAATCAAGACAACGACTTATATGAAAAAGTCATAACATATGCACGTTTTTGATATTTGGCATATAACCATGTTTGGTCCATTAGAATTTATTTTAGCAGGTGTTTTGGTTGGTTTCTGCGTTGGGATTACAGGTGTCGGTGGCGGTTCTTTAATGACTCCTATCCTGATTAGCCTGTTTAGAATCGAACCACATATCGCCATTGGAACAGACTTGCTATATGCCGCTATTTCAAAATTCTGCGGGTCTTTAGTTCATGCAAAAAAAATGAATATTGTTTGGCCGATTGTCATCTGGCTTGCTGTAGGCAGTATTCCTGCCTCATTTGCAACGCATTGGGTACTAGAAAACTATCTCAGCCAATCCAGTAGCTATAAAGCTGTCTTAACCATGGTCCTAGGCTTTATGTTGACCCTGACCGGTGTTTCTATCGTATTCCGTGGTCATATTGAACAATTTTTTAACAAGCTGCGTAAAGATGTACCTGTTGATATGACGCAGGATCTGGAAAAGGTTAACTTACAAGCCAAAGACAAACGTGCTTATATCGTGATTATGGGCATTGTATTGGGAATATTCGTTACCTTATCTTCAGTCGGTGCTGGTGCATTCGGTATTATGGCACTGGTTTTGATGTTCCCAAATTTACCCATGATCCGAATTATTGGTTCCGATGTGGTGCATGCTGTATTGTTGACTTTGGTTGCAGGACTTGGGCACATGAGTTCAGGTAATGTCGATTTACACTTGCTTGGCTGGTTATTGGTTGGTTCCATTCCTGCAATTGTAGTAGGTACTTTGATTAGTTCCCGCTTGCCGGAAAAAATTATCCGTAAGATTCTGGGCATTACCTTGTTTGCCTTAGGTATGAATTTTATGCTGCATCCAGTCAAGGCAAAACCTGTGGCGAAACCGGCTACCGCACAAGTGATCAGCATTGAAAAAACTGCACATGTTTAATTTAACTATACGATTCATCACTTTTTTTTGACCTATATATTGATCTTTTTTATAACATGGTGAATGTATATTCGTGTTATATTCAGGGGATGAAATAATTTTTTGTATGATCGAACCAGTGACGGCAATGAATACACTACAGTCAAAACCTATTACACAATCTGACATCGACGACGTGAATGTACAAAGCATTCAGCCTCTTGTAACTCCTGCAGAATTAAAAAAAGAGTTACCTTTGACTGAGCAAGCCTATCAAACCGTCCTTAAAGGCCGTGAAACTATTCGCAATATCTTGGATGGTAAAGACAAACGCCTGTTTGTCGTCATTGGTCCTTGCTCAATTCATGACACCGTGGCTGCACATGAATATGCCGATCGTCTCAAAGTTTTAAGCGAAAAAGTTAAAGATAGCCTTTATATCGTCATGCGTGTCTATTTTGAAAAACCACGCACCACGGTAGGCTGGAAAGGTTTGATTAATGATCCTGACATGAATGACTCTTTCAATATTGAAAAAGGTCTGCGTATTGGTCGTCAGCTTTTGGTTGAACTGAACGAGAAAGGATTGCCATGTGCGACTGAAGCACTCGATCCAAACTCGCCACAATATTATCAAGACCTGATTTCATGGTCAGCAATTGGTGCCCGTACCACTGAAAGCCAGACGCACCGTGAAATGTCTTCAGGTTTATCTTCACCTGTAGGCTTTAAAAATGGTACTGATGGCGGCTTGACCGTTGCAACCAATGCCATGCAGTCGGTGAAACATGGTCACAGCTTCCTTGGCCTGAATGATCAGGGTCAGGTTTCTGTCATTCGTACTAGTGGTAACCAGTACGCACACGTAGTACTTCGTGGCGGTAATGGGAAGCCTAACTACGATGCAGGTTCTGTTGCAGAAGCTGAAAATGCCTTGGCAAAAGCCAAAGTCAGCAACAAAATCATGATTGATGCCAGCCATGCCAACTCCAACAAAGACCCGTACCTGCAACCGCTGGTACTGAAAAACATCACTGAACAGATTCAGGATGGCAACAAGTCGATTGTGGGCATTATGGTTGAAAGTCATCTGAAAGGTGGTCGTCAGGATATTCCTGAAAATCTGGACAATCTGGAATATGGCAAATCGGTGACTGACGGCTGTATCGATTGGGAAACCACTGAAAAGGCCCTACTCGATATGCATGAAGCATTGAAAGACATTTTACCAAACCGCTAAGAGCTAAAACGCCATCTGACCAGATGGCGTTTCTACTTTAACCTTAGGAAAAATTTTATCTGATGAATGAAATTGAACATGCACTCAGTCATATCGAAAATTTCCAGTTTATTCACGAGCATCTATTCACTTCTGCCCAGCCTAAGGCGGAACAGCTAAAGCTGATTAAAGAATACGGCGTAACTACCATTGTGAATCTGGGATTATCCGATGCAGTGCAGTATTTAGAGCATGAAGATAAAATTTGTCTGGATTTAGGCTTAAATTATATTAAGCTGCCCATTTCAGCAGAAACACCTTCTGATGACCAATGTTTACTGGTATTGGACCTGCTCAATCATCTAGTACAAGAACAGATGGTTTGGGTTCACTGTGCAACCAACCATCATGTCAGCTGTTTGATGTATTTATACCGTCAATATTATATGAATGTAGACATGCCTACAGCGCAAGAACTGATGCACAGTATCTGGGAACCGAATGAAACCTGGACCGGCTTAATTCATGCAGTAGCCCTACAACTGCAAGGTCGCAAAGCTACCCAGGAACTACAGCAGTCGCTGATCCATCCAGATCATTTTGCCTGATGCGAAATCAACACTGTTGCAGTCGATAAAATACCTTCTTCACGTCCGGTAAAGCCTAATTTTTCTGTGGTTGTGGCTTTAACGCTAATTTGTGTAACATGCACATCCAGAACATCTGCAATACTTTGACGCATTTCCAGATTATATTTGGCCAGTTTTGGACGTTCACAGGCGACCGTAATATCTGCATTATTTAACACATAACCACGATCTAAAATCAGTTGATAGACATGTTTAAGTAGAACGCGACTATCTGCTCCCTTAAATTTTGCATCGGTGTCGGGAAAATGCTGTCCGATATCGCCCAGAGCCAATGCCCCCAATAATGCATCACAAAGTGCATGCAATACCACATCACCATCTGAATGGGCTTTTAAGCCTTGGTTATGTGGAATCTTGACCCCCGCTAAAGTAACAAAATCACCTTCTTCAAAGGCGTGTACATCCATTCCCTGACCAATTCGAATTTGTGCGACCACGTTAAGCATCCTTAAGAAATAAATGATTGAGATGTTGTATTCACGCTTTCTATTTCGCTATAGTTACAGCAGCGCAACATAGTGAAATTATAAGCGATCATGCTGGTGAATACCGATATTAATCTCATTAAAACATTAGGCACATTATTCAGTATTGGCTGTTTGTGCTCAACCATGGTATATGCTCAAGACATTGACTGTACACAGCCTGATACAGCCTCAATGAAAAATATTTGCGCTGACAGTTTTGCAAAATCACGAGAAAAACTCTCTAATCACTATATCACGGCTTTTTTAGTCAGCGATGCGCCGGTACATTTACTCGAAGATACACACCGTTTATGGTTTAAGCGCTTACAGCAATGTAAAAGCCTGGACTGTTATAAGCAGCAATTTGAAATACGCATTGAAGATCTGAATTTTTATACCTCATTGAACCAGACTTTGACCAATCATTATTTAAAATTTGAAAAGGGTCAATTTGCACATCAACCGGTACATTTACAGGTGCATCAACTGACCAAAGATAAAATTAAAATTGAGGGCGTGGCCTACCGCAACCCGAACAACAAATTAGAAACTCAAACGATTCCTTTTTTAGCCTATACCACAGCTGATCAAAAAAGCGAGATTGTCGATAACGAACACGATTGCAAATACCATTTCGATTTTAATAAAGCACTTTTATCGATTACAACCAAACAAAAAGGCTGTGAACGGTTTGCAGGTATATACCGGCTGTATGATTAAAAAGATTGAAGTTATTAAATAAAAAGACAGAGGTATGATGCCTCTATCTTTTTATTTAAAGGGCTACTTTACTTCAACTGATCGACCAGACAGCTTTCATAATCATTTAAAGCTTCATTCATTGTTGCAATCCATCGTGAGTCAGTCGCCATTACAGTCGGTTTGGATATTTTTGTATACGTACGAATAGGCTGTTTAGTGCTATTGGCATCATAAATTTCAGTTTCAATTTCAGTATTCAAGGTAATGTATGAAAAGCCGGGTTGCATCCACGACCAGAATTTGTTTACTTTAACCGTTAACACCAAATCTGGATTTTGAACTTGGGCTGCTGGCACAACTTTATAACCTGAGCGCAACAAAGCAGATTCAACACGTTTTTCGAACACGGAAACTACCGTTTCATCTCTTAAGAAAATGTCCCCCATGGCTTTACCATAACCGTTACGTTTACGGGCGATTGCTTTCGCTTTATCTGAGGCTGTCGCTTGCTGTAATCCACCTTTAAGCGAAGGAATATTGGCCTGTTTGGGCTTTTCTTCAAATACACGTTATCTTCGACTATTTTAATAACCGCAGTTTTAAGACCACTTTCCTGTGTATTGATCTGCTTCACTGGTGATTCCAGAGATACCAAGCCACGGGTAGAAACACACCCTGTCATCCCCACAATTAAAACTGAACTTAATACAATTTTTGAAAAATATTCATAATTATCCATTATTTTAAGGTGATAACAATCAAATTATCATACCATCATTCGAATAATGAATCTTTATGTATTCAAAAGCATGAAGCCAATAACTCCATGCTTTTATATGATCAAACAGGATGCTGTGAAGCGATTTGCTGACTAATCATCACCGCTGTCGCTGCAGATAAAGT
This sequence comes from Acinetobacter sp. YH01022, assembly GCF_013420235.1. Lineage (NCBI taxonomy): Bacteria > Pseudomonadati > Pseudomonadota > Gammaproteobacteria > Moraxellales > Moraxellaceae > Acinetobacter > Acinetobacter sp. YH01022. The sequence goes on from NZ_VOYP01000009.1 coordinate 95,382, forward strand.
CCAACCTAAATGACCATGACCGGTATTATAAAAAATCCGTTCACGGCGACCTCGACTGACCATCGGCATCATGTTGGGCATCATCGGACGTAAACCTGCCCAAGGTACAACATTTTCAGTACTCATATTGAAATTCTTGTTGACCCAATCTGTCAGCGGTTGAATACGGTCTGCGCGAATATCCCGGTTATAGCCATTAAACTCAGCCGTGCCTGCAACACGCAGACGATCAGCACCTAAGCGTGAAGTCACAATTTTTGCACTTTCATCCAGCAGGCTCACCCACGGCGCATTTTTGACACTATCTTCATCATTCAGGTTCAAGGTAATAGAATAGCCTTTCACCGGATAGACATTGACCCGATCACCCAGTAAATTTGCCAAGTGATAGCTTCCCACACCACCACAAACCACCACGGCATCAGCTTCCAGTGATTCCACCACAGCTGCATCTAGGTGCATATTTTCATTGCTAGCATGGTAAAGCACAGTGACACCTTTTTTATGGTGTTTTACATCCATGACCTCCATACCAAACGGTATTTTACCCCATACTTTTCAGAGGCTTCAGCCAAACCTTTGGTGAATTTATGGATATCGCCGGTCGCGTCTCCAGGGCAATAAAAACCACCATAATATTCACCTTTCAAGCTTGGTTCTATGGCTTTGATTTCTGCAGGAGTAACTGCCATTCTTTCCAGTCCACCCTTGATCAACAGGTCATTCACTTTGGTGGCGATCTCATAATCTAATTTGGTGTGGTAAAAATGCAAAATGCCGCGTTTTTCCAGATTGAACTGAATATTTTCTTTTTCAGCAACTGCAAATAAGCGCTCACGCGCTAAAAGTGCTATTTTAACGGTATCACGAGTATTGGTTTCATAATGTTTAATATTACCTAGAAACTCCATTAACCAGCCATATTTATGCAGATCAAAAGATGGGTTGAGTAATAATGGTGCATTTTTATTGGACATCCACTTAATACCTTTCAGTACGGTGGCTTTTTGATTCCAGACCTCTGCATTACAGGCAGAAAGTTGTCCGCCATTGGCAAATGAAGTTTCCATGGCAGGATACAAATGCTTATCCAAAACCGTGACTTTATAGCCTAAATTGGCGAGCTCGTAGGCAGTAGTAACACCCGTAATACCTGATCCAATCACAACAATATGACACATAGCACACTCCTTGGAAATGTAGATCTACATTTCTATGCGCCCCATCTGTCATGGTTACCTGAGAGCTTCGATCACATCGTTATAATCAATAACGCCGACCATCCCCTTCGGTGAGCATATATTTTTCTATGCTTCTCTCCAGATTTTTAAAATTATTACAGTCCTTTTGCCTGAGAGTTTCCGGGGTCGTTGCTCCTTCGGCGTGTTCACAGAAGAACATCTCTCCTGCAATAATTATTTATATTAATATGAGCAATTTTTATACCATGTGCGAGCACTAAATTCATTTATTTGTTAAGCACTGTTATCACACTATGAATAGACATATTTTTCAAATACTTGAAATTCAAACCAGTTTAGTTAAATGATATAGCTTAGGCTATTATTTTAAGGTTATGTACTTTTTTGAGTGCTTAACTTATACCTCTCAGCACTGACTTTGACATCTGTTGTAATTGCAAATCAATCAACGGTTGTCCTACATTGGCATGAATGGGATAAGGTTCAGTATACTGCGTTTTAGCATAACCACACCGTGCATAATATTGAATCAGCTCTTTTCTGCTATCCAGCACCCACATTTCATAATGACTTAATGTAGGAAAGTGTTCTACTGCCATTTTCTCAGCATATTTTAAAACATGTTTGCCAATACCCTGATTTTGCCAAGCTGAAGCTACACAAAAAGTGCCTATTTCCACACTATTCTGCTGAAAAGTTAAGCCGATACATGCCACTAAATGCATTTGCCCATCTTCTATAACTTCAGCTATATACAGATAAAAATTCTCTTGTGCCAAGGTTTGCTTTAGCTGCTGGGCATTAATCCGGTCTCCAGCAATAATATGCTGCTCACTGGTCCAGCTAGAACCTGTATTGGTACGATAGGCCTGATTGATCAACGCAACAAGAACTTCAACATCATTGGCATTTGCCAGTCTATATTTTAATGCTTTCATTGTTTTCTAAAAATTTCTGTTTCATAGAAATTACCACAAATAATAGATAAAAAATCAGGCAATAAAAAAACCAGACTTGATGTCTGGTTTTTTTTATTGAATCATAAAAAGCAGATCACTTACTGCATTCGGGCAAAGCAGTGTACTTTACTTCACTTAGGCTCAATCGGAGTAAACGGCGCAACTACATCGGCATTCTGGGCACGATGACGCATGAAGTGATCCATGAGTACAATGGCAAACATCGCTTCAGCAATCGGAGTTGCACGCACGCCTACACACGGGTCATGACGGCCTTTGGTCAATACATCGGTATCTTCACGATCGATATTAATGGTTTTACCCGGAGTGGTAATACTTGCAGTTGGTTTCAGCGCAATTGCAACACGAATGGTTTGACCACTTGAGATTCCACCCAGAATGCCGCCAGCATGATTTGCCAAAAAGCCAGCTGTGGTCAATTCATCACGTGATTCATGACCAAACTGTTCAGCAACCGCAAAACCATCACCAATTTCAACGCCTTTAACAGCATTAATAGACATCATGGCATGCGCAATATCTGCATCCAGACGGTCAAATACCGGCTCACCCCAACCCACAGGCACATTCTCGGCAAGAATTTCCAGCTTCGCACCGCAGCTGGTACCTTGTTCACGTAATGAAGTCACTAAAGCTTCAAAACGTGGTACGGCATCCACATCACCACAGAAGAATGGATTATTTGGAACTTCATTCCAATCCAGTTTTTCAGCTTTTTCAGTACCAATCTGGGTCACGTGACCACGGATTTCAATACCGAATTTTTCAAACAGGAATTTCTTGGCAATGGCACCCGCAGCCACACGCATAGCCGTTTCACGCGCGCTTGAGCGACCACCACCACGATAGTCACGGAAACCATACTTTTGCGTGTAGGTGTAATCCGCATGACCTGGGCGGAATGTTTGCGCAATATTGCCATAATCTTTCGATTTCTGGTCGGTATTGCGAATCAGTAAACCAATCGATGTACCTGTGGTTTTACCTTCAAAGACACCGGAAATGATTTCGACTTCATCCGGTTCTTTACGCTGGGTTGCGAATTTAGAAGTCCCCGGTTTACGGCGGTCTAAATCTTTTTGTAAATCTGCTTCAGTCAGTTCGATCCCTGGTGGTACCCCATCGACAATCGCCATCAGGCCAACGCCATGAGATTCACCGCAAGTCGTTACACGGAACAGTTGTCCAATACTATTACCTGCCATGTTGACAACTCCTTATGCTTGAACAGATTGTACAAATAAATCACGGTATTTACGGCACTGCTCTGCTGTCAAAGCAAAAATGCCTGAACCACCATTCTGGAAAGTGAGCCAATGGAAATCTACAGTATTAAAGTTCTGTTTCATCGCCCATTCAGAGTTGCCCACTTCAATGACAATCAAGCCATCTTCAGTCAGGTAATCCGCTGCTTGTGCCAGCATTTTACGCACCAGATCCAGACCATCCTGACCTGCTGCAAGTGCAAGCTCAGGTTCATGCAAGAATTCTGCAGGTAAATCCGCCATATCTTCCGCATCCACATACGGAGGATTAGATACGATTAAATCATATTGATTCTCAGCAGGAATTTTTGCAAATAAGTCGGATTCCATCAATGCAACCTGATATTGCATGTTGTGATGTTCAGCGTTAATAGAAGCCACTTCTAAAGCTTCTCTAGAAATGTCCGTTGCATCCACTTCAGATTCCGGGAATGCATAAGCCAGAGCAATTGCAATACAGCCTGAACCAGTACACATGTCTAAAATACGACGCGGTGTTTGCGGATGATCATTTTCTGGAAGATTGTTCAAGGCTTCACGCATCTGACCATGTTCATCCAGACAGTAAGGTGCAAAACGCTGATTGATCAATTCTGCAATCGGTGAACGTGGAATCAGTACACGCTCATCAACATAAAACGGTTTACCACAGAAATAAGCCAGATTTAATAAATAAGAGGTTGGCACTTTTTCATTGATACGACGCTCCAGCAAGCTGATAAATTCTGCCTTTTCGCTTGGCAACAATTTCGCATCTAAAATTTCCGGGTTGGCATTCCAGTCCAATGCCAGTGTTTGCAGGACTAAAGCCGAGCTTTCAGCAAAAAAATCTTCTGTACCTTGACCTAAGTGTGCATCGTATTGACGTAGAGCTGAAACACCAAAACGGATAAAATCGCGAATTGTGCTTAGGTTTTCAGCGGCTTCCTGTAAATGTTCAGGGCTAATAGTCAGTTGATCCACTTAAGGCATCTCCAAGGTCAATTTTTAAAACGCCTTATGATACCTTGTTTTGTGGGGTTTTATAATGTTTCGACCAGATTAAAAACAAATATCTATGGCGAATTTATTTGGTCTGGTAATAGTGAGTACGCTCCATTGTCATTTCGAGTACACACTTGGATTGTTTAACGGCCATATAGGCAGACGTTACTTTTAAATAGCATTTTTGATCCACACGGTTAAGCCAAAGTGTATGCTGTTGCTCGATACTAGTTTGATTAACCGCATTCTTATTTATATAGCCCTTATAAGCTTTATTTAAAATTTTTCCCTGATTTTTCAGTTCTTTGTCGACACATTTTTTGACTGTTTCAATTTCACCATAAGAAGTGTTGAGACATTTATTATATTCGTCAGAATAGCCTTGAGCTAAAACTGAATTTGACCAGAAAGCAGCTAGACTCAGCATACTTGATATTGCCAATCGCATAATATTCCCGTGTCTGAAAAGACTTAATATCAAATACTATTATTGTGTTTATCCCTTGATACTACATCAATCATGTGCAAATTCCTATAACCCGATCATTTATTCCACCACTCAAAAAAAATCATTCATATTGCATATTGAATCTGGCTAAAATATCCCCATATATTTTCAATTCTTTTTCTACAAAATATTTTTATTGTTATGAGCTACAAACACAATAATTTAATGGCAATGCGTGAAAACTACTGGAATGATACCGTTTCTGCACAGGTACAGAAGGAAAAAAAATTCTTTCAACACACTTTACTTGCACACGCCATTCATAGCAGCCCGTCAGAAGATGATGCAAAATATCTGTTTTTTAGTTTTCCAAGCATCATTATTGTTAAAGGTTATGCGCTTGGTTTTCAGCATGACACGGTTCAAGCCATGATTTTTAAACATATTCAGGACAATAAAAAATTGTTACAGCAGAAAGGCGATATTAAAATTCAATTTCGGATGTAAATCTCAGCTCATCCCTGAGCAGCAGGTTTTCTGCCCTATCCCTATCTTTAATCCTGATAAATCTCATCGGGAGTCTATGATCAAAGCACAGGTGTCACTTGAATTCTATTTTGTCTAAGTACCGTGACACTTTTCATGGAAAATAAATGAAATATTAAACATATTTACTCTCCATTCAGCACATTGAACTTTTTTAATACGTGAATAAACGGTAATATCCGCTACAATTAAATATTCTGCGACTTGCTGATTAAGGATTTTGTTTAATGTCAGATCAGAACGATAAGCTTAAACAACTCAAAACTTCTTCCATGGATCGACGCTTATCTATCGCTAAAGCCTCATTACTCGCAGGAACGCGCTGGGCTGCATCGAGTGCAACTACCCTATTTTCAAGCGAAGCAGAAAAAGAAAAGAAACGTAAAAAAGCCATGAAAGAACAAGCCGATTATCTTGTTTCTGAAATTGGTAAATTAAAAGGTTCGATTGTAAAAATCGGGCAAATGATGGCCCTGTATGGCGAACATTTTTTACCTGAAGAAATCACTCAGGCTTTAAATACCTTAAACAATCAGACCGTTGCACTTGCCTGGCCGGCTATCAAGCAACAACTGGAACAGCAGCTTGGCGCCAAGCTGCATGATTTGACCGTAGACCGTGAACCTTTGGGCACCGCCTCTTTAGCCCAGGTACACCGCGCCACACGCAATTCGGATGGTTTGGAAATCGTATTAAAAATCCAGTATCCGGGCGTGGCAGATGCCATTGATTCAGACATGAGCCTGTTTAAAAACATGCTCAAACTGACCCGTATGGTGCCGCAAACCCGTGAATTTGATCAGTGGTTCGATGAAGTTCGTGAAATGATGCATCGTGAAGTCAATTATGAAATTGAAGCCGCGACCACTCGCCGTTTTGCCGACCGTTTAAAAGATGATCCTCGTTATATCGTCCCGCAAATTGTGGATGAGTATTGTACCGATCAAGTGCTGTGCATGACTTTTGAGCGTGGCGTTCCGATCAACAGCCCTGTGATGCTCTCTCTTCCTCAAGAACGTCGCAACCAGTTAGGCGAAGCCTCTCTCGAGATCGCGGTTCGTGAAATTTTTGAATGGGGCGAAATGCAAACCGATCCAAACTTTGGCAATTATCTGGTCCGTTTGGGAGATGGCGTAGAAACTCAAGACAAGATTGTATTACTGGATTTCGGGGCAATTCGCCAGTTTGATGAACATTTGCTGAAAGTCGCCCGCAACCTGATTAAAGCCGGTTATGATCATAATATCGATGAAATGGTTCATGCCATGACCGGCTATGAATTTTTTGATTCCATTCCGCAAAGTATCAAGCCAGATATGGCTAAAGTGTTTTTATTGGCCACCGAAGCCTTTAGTAGCATAATGAATAATCCAGACTTGCCCGAAGGCGTAATGGATCAAAATCAGCGCTATGACTGGAAAAAAAGCCAACTTCATAGCCGTGTCATGCAACGTGCTTCCAAATCGATGGCATCGCGTTATTTCAGTGTACCCCCTAAAGAGTTTATGTTTATTAGCCGTAAATTCATTGGTGCGTATACCTTCATGACCGTCATTGATGCAAAAACCAATGTACGGAAAATGGTGGCGAATTTTCTATAAGCTGTGCACAGACTAGAATGATCTCTTGTCATTCTAGTCAATTTTTATTTTTCACCCCAAGCTTTACTTATAATAAAATACATAATATTCAATTATTTAATCAAATTTAAACTTCATTTTAACCGTTCATCCAAGTCAATTTTAATTGTCAGGGATGACATAGTCATTTCCATATTCACATGTCAGCATAAAAAATATAAAGAATCAAAAACCAATGGATGACAAAAATGACCAATATGGTAAATAAGGCTCAAGGACTTGGGCTATCCCTCATTACCAGAATTGCCGGTAGCGAGGTACTTGATCAACTCAAACTGCGCAAATTTCTGGAAAAATCTCTCTATCAAAGCTCAAAAATGGGTTTTAAAACTTTAAGTAAAACCCAAAAAGTTTTTAAAGCCAGTTCCGGAGTCAGCAAGCAACGTTTACCCAATCAGCAGAAATCACTCTTTGATTTGAGCCTGACTGAAGAACAGCAAATGAGCTGTGATGCGATGGAGCAGTTTGCATCCGAAGTGCTTTATCCACTGGCAGCCCAGGCAGACAATAACGAACAATTTCCTGCAACGCTTTGGCAACATGCAACAGACTTGGGACTAAATTATTATGCTTTGCCTGAAACCTTGGGTGGAGTGACCACCGAAAAAAATATTTTAAGCAATATTTTGGTTGCAGAACATTTGGCCAAAGGTGATTTCAGCTTAACTGCCGGATTACTTTCAACCTTTAGCGTGATTAATGCCATTACACAATGGGGTTCTGAAAAAGTTCAGGCGACCTATTTGTCCAGCTTTGCAAATGATGCAGAGATACACGCCACCTTTGCCATCCAGGAAGCCACTCCTGCATTTAATCCACTGAAATTAAAAACCCAAGCCAGTTCAATCAATGGGCAATACTATATTAATGGCGAAAAAACCTTGGTGATTTTAGGTAAAACTGCAGATCTGTTTCTGGTCAATGCTGAGCTCAATGGCTCGCCAGAAGTATTTATTGTTAAACGTGATCGCAGTATTACGGCTCAAAAAAGTCCGGCTATGGGTCTAAAGGCAACCGAAACCGTTAGCTTAAAATTCCATAATACGCCTGCTGAACTGTTAAGTGATGATGACTTTGATTATCTGGCATTTTTAGATCTGGGAAACTTAATGTGGTGTGCTATGGCAGTTGGCACATGTGAAGCAGTCAAAGCTTACTGTATTCAATATGCCAATGAACGTACTGCATTTAGTGAACCTATTTCACATCGCCAAAGTATCGCCTTTATGATTGCGGATATGGCTATTGAAATTGATGCCATGCGCATGCTGATTTTAAATGCGGCCAGCCTGGCTGAAGCAGGAAACCCCTTCCATCGTGAGGCTTATCTAGCACGTCTACTTTGTGCTGAAAAATCCATGAAAATTGGTACTGATGGTGTACAAATTCTGGGTGGCCATGGCTTTACCAAAGAACATCCAGTTGAGCGTTGGTATCGTGATTTACGTGCTACTGCAATTTTGTATTCAGGCTTACATGCTTAATCTATCCAATAAGGAATGATGCAGATGAATTTACAAAATCCTAAAAAATTTAAAATGTTGATAGATCAAGCCCATGAATCAGCTTTAAATGTACTACGCCCCATTTCACGAAAATATGACAAGGCTGAACACAGCTATCCCAAGGAACTGGACATGTTCGCCTCACTCATTGGTGGCATGAATGATGGTGGCGAAGGCATCAATGCCGGTGCTGCAGTGGGCAAACGTGGCTATGCAGATTCAGGCAACAAAAATGGCGTCAATATGTCTACGGTAGTTGGCGTAATCGAAATGTGCTATGGCGATACCGGTTTATTGCTCAGCATGCCGCGTCAAGGCTTGGGGAATTCTGCCATTGCTGCTGTTGCCAATGATGAACAGCTGGAGCGCTTTAAAGGCACATGGGCGGCCATGGCCATTACGGAACCCAGCTGTGGTTCAGACTCTGCCGCTATTCGAACTACAGCGACAAAAGACGGTGACCATTACATCTTAAATGGTGAAAAAATTTTCGTAACCTCGGGTGAGCGTGCCGATGCTGTAGTAGTCTGGGCAACATTGGACAAGAAACTCGGCCGTGCTGCAATTAAATCCTTTGTCGTTCCTAAAGGAACACCTGGAATGAAAGTAGAACGTCTTGAACATAAACTGGGCATCAAAGCATCCGATACGGCTGTGATCAGCTTTATTGACTGCCGTGTACCTGCAGAAAATCTGTTGGGTCATGCTGAAATTGATGTCGCCAAAGGTTTTGCTGGCGTTATGGAAACTTTTGACAATACCCGCCCACTGGTTGCTGCTATGGCAGTAGGATGTGCCAAAGCATCTCTGGAAAGAGTTAAGGAAATTTTCAAAGATCAGTTAGATGAAAATTACCAGACTCCCTATCTACAGAGCTCGCATATTGCTGCGCAGATTTACCGCATGGAAGCAGAATGGGAAGCTGCTCGTTTACTCACCATGAAAGCAGCCTGGATGGCAGATAATAAAAAACCAAACTCACGTGAAGCCTCCATTTCCAAAGCGAAAGCTGGCCGTATCTGTAATGAAATTACTTTAAAATGTGTCGAACTTGCAGCAAGTGTGGGCTATAACGAAGAGGAATTGTTAGAAAAATGGGCACGTGACTCAAAAATTCTTGATATTTTTGAAGGTACTCAACAAATTCAGCAACTGATTATTGCTCGACGTGAGTTAGGCAAAAATTCTAGTGAATTAAAATAAATTTGTCGCTTTTTTCTACGCGTAAAACCGGACAAAAGGTGGATTTTTATTAGATATCGCGTTATAAAAATCAATCTCCTTTTATTTTATTTATTGAGTTTTATGTACCAGATCAGACCTATTCAACCCCAAGACAATGCTGAAATTGCACAGGTTATTCGTGAAGTTTCTAAAGAATTTGGCCTTGCTCCTGAATCTGGTTTTGCTGTAGCCGATCCTATTTTAGATGATTTATATACAGTTTATCAGCAATCAAATGCCCAATACTGGGTAATTGAAAATCAACAGGGTAAAATTCTGGGTGGCGGTGGCTTATCACCTTTAAAGGGTGATTCTACAATTTTAGAAATTCAGAAAATGTACTTTTTACCTGAAGTTCGAGGCTTAGGTTTCGCCAAACAACTTTTAGCAAAAGCCTTTCAGTTTACACAGCTGCATGGTTTTCAATCATGTTATCTGGAAACCACCAAGGAACTTTGGCAAGCAGTGAAACTCTATGAAAAATTAGGTTTTCAATATTTAGATCAACCTAAGGGAAACACCGGACATAGCCATGCCTGTGAAATCTGGATGGAAAAACAGCTATAATCGGTCTTATTTTATTGTTTTATATAAAAAATCATATTCATTTAACTCATCAGGGTTATTAAGATTTAATTAATATCTTGTTGTCTACTTTGACTTACACTGAAAATATTTATTAACCTCTACAGCATATTGAGTCATAAATTTATGCTAAAAGCATCAGGAAACAGGAAGTTTCCCTAATAAAAAGAATAAACGATATAAGCAGGAAGCTAAAACAGAAGTTAATCACCCCTCATAAGATAAAATAGGCATCATCTAGCTATGAGGCTTATTTTTTAGTATTTTCAAACCTTAACAAGAATAAGCGTAAGCGTCCGCTGAATCCCATACCAATTTTTAATTCGATTTAGGTTTCCAGCAGTGTGGCAGTAACTCTTCAATCTGGGTCACTTTATGTGTCGGCAGCCTTTTCAGCACATCACTTAAATAGGCA